>JAAETO010000276.1 GCA_024228275.1 Arcobacter sp. | reverse complement strand
CTATGAAAGACAAAACCATTGTTTGTAACATAGGGCATTTTGATAACGAAATTGACATGGCATGGTTAAACGAAAACCATGGTAATACTAAAGACACTATCAAACCACAAGTTGACAAATACAGCGTAAACGGTAAAGATATTATCATTTTAGCAGAAGGACGTTTAGTTAATTTAGGTTGTGCAACTGGTCATCCGAGTTTTGTAATGAGTAACTCGTTTACAAACCAAACCTTGGCACAAATAGAGCTTTGGAATAATAAAGATGCTTACAAAAACGATGTATATATGCTACCAAAACATTTAGATGAAAAAGTAGCAAAACTACATTTAGAAAAAATAGGTGTTGAGCTAACTGAACTTCGCGAAGAACAAGCAAGTTATATTGGTGTAACGGTTGATGGACCATACAAACCAGAACATTATAGATATTAATTGAAACGTCATTGCGAGGAGTTTGCGACGAAGCAATCTCTTTGTTTAAAACTTAATTATAAATTAAACCCTTACAAAAATGTGAGGGTTTTTTATTTTCTAACATATTTTCTAAATGATCTAATTAGTTCAAAAATTCCAATTGAAATCAATATTCTTCCACTATAATCGAAAAACACAAACCAAGTACTCCTAGAAATATTTGAATTGTAATTATCCATAAATGAAATTTTATGAGTTGGATTTAAATACTGAATGTAATAAGCAGTTAAATTTTTAAATGTATTAATACTTTCTTCTTTTAAGCTCAAATCAATATCATAAGTAGTAGACAAATTCATAAATAAGAAGAAAAGAGCTCCAAAAAATAAAATCCAAAAGAAAGATTGTATCCATCTTGTTCCAAAATTACTATATAAATAAGAAACAAATAAACTAATTATTGAAGGTACATTTTTATACCAGCCTTTGCTTAACAAAGATTTTAATAGAGAATCTTGTGAAGCTCTATAATATTCAACTTCATCTCTTTTATTATTTTGCTTTTTTGCTACAGAGTATAGATCATTGAAAATTTCATATAGAGAATTTTGATTACCTTTTACATTTCTTGTTGGTAAAGTAGAGTTAAATAATTTAACAGTAGTCAATTCTGTATCAATTATAGTTATTGATTCAAACAACTCTAATTCAACATTTTTGAATTCCGTATTTCCTAGAACTATATTATTAAATGATAATTTCGAGATATTTTTTAATAATTCGTTTTGATAATTTTCTATCTTTTTATTTTTATTTAAAAGTTCAGATTTATCCTTTTCTGTGACATCTTTTTTATCAAAAAACTCTGTCAAAGTGATATTTGAAATTTTTTTTGACCTATTCAATATTTTTATATTTCGCCAAATCATCTTTCCAGAGTTATAGAAATCATTAAAGTAAATACAATGTAATTTGGTATTAATTATTTCAATAAGATTTGCTTCATTATAAACTCCTGAAAAAAAGAGATTATTAATTATGACATTTGAAATATTTATTTTTGTATCTCTTACTTTATTACCTATAATTAATCTATTTATTAGTGTTTTATCTCCAGTTATTGCTATACCTTCTATTTTCTGGCAAGAAATTGAAACATGATTTAATTCGCTATTATCTAATATCAAAAAAAACTTCTTTTCTCCAAATATGAAAAGTCTATCACTACAAATTATACTTCTAAAGCACAGTTGATATGAAACTTGTACCTCAATAATGTTAAGATTACTTATTTCACAATCATAAAAAAACAAGCTCTTTCTAAAATTACAATGATTAAGCATTAAAACTTTAATCAAAGCATTCCTTACCCAAAAATCACCTTGAAAAACTGAATTACCAATATTTATTGTCATCGGATAAGCAAATTCATCCGTTAAATTGACATTGTCCATGATATGAACATTATTTATATAAACACGAGGTTCGCTATCTGGTGATTCTTTATAAAATTTTGAATACTCATGAGTAGAATTATAAAATTCACCTTTTAATATTTTTATAAAATCTTCTGCTATTATTTTTTCCTTCATGAAATCAAAATTTACTTTTAATTATTTGCATTAAAAGTATTACAAAATATATAAACCAAAAAACCCTCTCTGTTTCCAGAAAGGGTTTTTAATATTATTCAACCTTCACAAATGTTTCGGTCGATTAAGAAAAGACTGTTTCTTAAGCTTCGAAAGGCTCTATAGAAACATAAGATTTGTTATCTTTTTTCTTTGTAAATTTTACAAGACCATCAACTTTAGCATGTAAAGTGTGATCTTTTCCTTGGTATACGTTTTCACCTGGGTGGTG
>JAAETO010000275.1 GCA_024228275.1 Arcobacter sp. | reverse complement strand
TGCCTCAATATTTATACCGGTCAACTCTTTTAATAAAGGAACAGATGCTTTTATTTTTAATTCAAAATTATCCTTTTTGTTAAACTTTTTAAATTTTTCTTGAATATCTTCATTTAGAACCTCAATATTTGCGTTAAAAGCATTTGTTATAAAATTAGTTAATTCATCAATAACAGTATTTTGGTTCTCCTTGGAAATATCATTAAATTCCTTAATGATATTATCAAGCTTTAAATTAATTTCTTCTTGATATTTATGTGTTTTAGTGAAATTTTTATCAGTTTTATCAAAGCGTCTATGTATCTCATCAAATTCTTTTGAATAATCTTTATCTTGATTTTTGAAAACATTTTGGATAGATATTAAATTAGATTTATCTGAAACTTCTCTTTTCTGATGGTACGGTATATAATTTCCAATAAGTCGATTTATGCTAATCTCTTTAAAACTTTTAAAACATCTTAATTTATCTATTCTTTCCTGCATAGCCCTGTTTAGGGTAATTGACTCCCAAAAATTTGGCTTATCCAAAGTTTTGCATTCTTTGCAGATACAACCAAACTCTTCAATTACTTCTAAATTAGTATATGTTGAATTAATTTCTTCAATTTTATTTCCAATAATACTAAGAAAAGTTTGTCTGAGTTCACCTTCTACTCTTATTGATATAATATTCTTATTGTCATAACGGTTTTCAATTACTATTGCTCTTGTATTTTTATAATCCAATAGCACACCGTATTTCCAATAAGCATCCTTATAAATATATTTGTTAAGCATTACAATTAGTTGTGATAGAATTCCCTTTGGCATAAAGCTATAATTATATCTGAATATTAAATTATCTTCATTTGTTCGCCATTCATATCCAATTTCTTTGTCATCAAAAAGCTGTGGCGCTAGGTAGTATCCGTCCTTGTGCTGATAACAGATTTTAAATTCCGGGTTTTTCATTAAGTTCAGCAAATCCGCTTCTTTACCTCTAAATTGCGGTTCGTCCCATAACTCCAATAAATCACTGTCCTTAAATTTACCTTTAGTTTGATTCTTTATTTTATCATTTTCAAAAACGTTATAAATCCCTTTGGTAACCCATTCATGATTTAGGAAAATAGTATTTCTTAAACTTATATCGTCTTTAAAATGAAGAAAAACTCCTAAATGATGAAAATAATCACTTAGATGCAAAGCTCCTTTTTTATCTATATTATACTTTTTACATATTTTGTAATAATCTAATAAACTAATATAATCTTCATTTATTTCGGCAATGTTTTTACGTATAGTAATCCATTCTTTTGGTAAAGGATCGCCAATGCCCTCTATTAGTTTATTTTTTACAATTTCAAATATGGTTCCTTTTAGCCCTTTTAGTAAATAACAATATTTTGTATGCCAATTTTCGTGTTCGGTATTGCAGCTAACTGTTAATAAGCCTTCATGTATTTGCGGAAAATTTTCTTTATGTTTTTCTATACTCTGTATTTGATGCGGTTGGTCGGCTTTGTTTTGCACAAGTAAAACAGGACTTTTGCCAGCAAGCGAGTTGATAATATTTAGCCAATAATAAAAATCATCAAAACGTAAATCTTTACGGGCTTCGGTTACAAACAAGTACAAAGAACGTTTTGTAAGAAAAAACTGATGAGTAGCATGATATATTTCTTGTCCTCCAAAATCCCAAATATTAAACCTATAGTCCTTATCTGTTTTAACATTTTTTTTGGGAATTATCCATTTTATTACATCAATACCTTTTGTGCTTTCTTCGTTTAAATTAATTTTAAAATCATCTTGATGTAAGGCTTTGGCAATAGTACTTTTCCCGGCACGTTCTTCCCCTACAAGAATAAGTTTCGCCTCAAATAGATAATCAAATTGTTCGTATTTAAAATAATTCTTTATAGCATCCTTACCTTGTTTAATAATTTCGGGTGGCGGCTTCTTTAGGGGGTTTTCATACAAAATAATCCCGCTCCCAAATTGCTCTAAAGTTATTTCCATCCTATTTTCTGTTATCCAAACAGGCAATTCAGAAATTTTATTATCGCTAAGGTCTAAGGAATTTAATTGCTTTAAATCTTTCAGAAAACTAATATCAGAAATTTGATTATAGCTAAGGTATAAGGAATTTAATTGCTTTAAATCTTTCGGAAAACTAATATCAGAAATTTGATTCGAGCTAAGGTATAAGGAATTTAATTGCTTTAAATCTTTCA
>JAAETO010000274.1 GCA_024228275.1 Arcobacter sp. | reverse complement strand
ATTTAAGTAATAATCTTTTAATATCATATAATGATGCATCATTTAATAATGTTGAATTAAGTGGAAATTTATATATTAATGGAGTTTCAGGAGTTTCAGGAGAAGTATTAACAAGTCAAGGTTCTACATCATCTCCAATTTGGGCTTCAATAGGAGGTACAAATGTTTTAAATAATAACTCAACATATAATTCTGTAGGTTCAATAGAATTAAGTAATAATACTACATTAATTTATAATAGACCTGATGTTCAAACATATTTCGCTGGAATACAGGTTAATAATAATTTTAGTAATACGTCAAGAAATTCTTTAAGTTTTACAAACCAAATTCAAAGCGGAATTACTACAACATCATCAGGTTTTACTTCAACTAAATTGGGTTGGTATAATCTAACTTATAATTTTACTACTAACGCAAGTCAAGTATTTGCTTATTCGTATATTTGGATTGTAAAAAGTGGAACAGATTATTTTCGTTCAGCAGTTAGAGACCAAGGCTATCCGTATGAATATGAAGCAAACCATGGTGGCGGAATGCTTATTTTTTTACTGATTGGAGATACAATAACATTTTCTACTCAAGCAGATAGTGGTAGTTATAATATAAATGGTTTTGCAAGTTTGTTAAAAATGTAAGTAATAAAATAAAATAAAAAAAAAATAAAATAATATTATATATTATGTCTAATCAATTAGGTCAAATTTACGGAACAGTAAAAAATGCTGAAACATATATTGTATTAAATTCTCAAAATGTAGAATTGAGTGGAAATGTATATTTTAATGGAAGTTTAATTCAAAATGTAGATATATGTGGTAATTTAAATATTAGTGGAGGTTTAGCAATTGATAATAGTTATGGAACAACTGGTCAAGTTCTAATGTCAAGAGGTTCTCAAGCGTCTCCAATATGGGGAAGAAATCATTTAAGTAATTTAAGTGATGTAGTTTTATCACAAATAATAGCTGAAGGTGAAATTCTACGTTATGATTCAGCTTTTGGCGTATTTACAAACCAAACAACGCAATCGGTAGAAACAACAGATAATGTTCAATTCGCACAATTAATTTGCACATCTACAATTGAAACGGGTGGTAATCTTTCAATTTATGATACCCTGCCTATTAGTGGAATACCGGTAGGATTACCAAAATTTAGAATATTTGCACAAACAGGAGTTATTCATGCAGCACCAAATACAAATACAATACACGAAATTGGTCAATTAAGATTGGGAAACATAACAAATACTAATAATGTAGCAGGAATATCGCAATTCAATAGGGCTAATGGAACTGATTTTGCCCTTACGCAAAATAGTGCTGGGCAAACTACTTTGAATGCGGCGGCTAACCAAAGCATACGTATGGGAGTTGGTAATGGTAATCCAAACTATGCATTACAAATTAATTCAAATGGTGTTGATTTGTTACAGGAGGTGAGATGTAGTGGATTAAGTGGAACATTAGGTCACGTTTTAACTTCAAATGGTGCAAACGCTCCTCCATCTTGGCAATCCGCTGGGGGAATTGTAAAAAGATATGCAAGTTCTTCAATTAATCAAGCTATTAGTTCAGGACAAGTAGGATTATCTGCATTTAATAATTTTGTATCACAAGGAATATCATCATCAAGTTCAATTCCTTTTACAATCCAATCAGGAGGAGCAGGATACTATCAGTTAAATTTTTTATTGAATTCAACAGCATCAACACAATTTCAATGGAATTATATGAGAATTTTTAAAAATAACTCACTTTTTCAACAAAGTCAATATTATACGCCTGGAGTAACTTTTAGTAGATATTACCCACACGGCGGTGGTTTTATAATTTATTTAGCCGTTAATGATTATATATCTTTTGAAGCTTGGGCATCAGCATCACATACAATTACTGGTTATGTTTCATTAAATTTAATTTCATAATATTTTTAATATTTTATTATATTATAAAATGGGTTTAGATGTTGTAAATTTTCCAATATTAAATGGAGTAATAACAGCAGATAATGTATATATTAATTTAAGAGATATAAGCACAACAAAAGAAGGAACAAATTTTAATGTAGAGTTTAGATATTTGATTTATAAAAATAAAATTTTTATAGAAAGTGGATATATAAAACGAGAGAATATTGTTTTAAATGGTGATATATGGGTTTTTTGTTATGATTTATTAAAAGATGATTTTAGAACAAAGAATTTAAATTTTACAGATAATTAAAAATTTAATAATTTATATATATTTTTTTTAAATTATTAAATAAATTTTGAGAGAAGAGTTAGTTAGTTATTTTTGTATGATATTTTTTATTTCTTCATCACTATAACCCCAATATTTCCACTTGTAATAAGAAGGTAAATAATAAATTCCATTTTTAATATTATTAGCCCTAATTTCATTACGAGGAGGTGAGAGAAAGTAAATCCAAGCCTGTTCTAATTTTCTGCTCCATTCATCATTACAATATACATTCATAATAATTTTAATAGTATCACCTAAAAATAATTTATTATGTCCTTGTTTTCTTCTTTTAAAATCTTTACTCTTACCTACATACATCGTCTTATTATTTTTATTTTTATTTTGATCAAAATAATATTCTTTTTTATCAGTAATTTTTGAGAGAATATTACCCATCGTTACCATATAAGATAATAAAATATCTTTATATCATTTTTTAATTTAATTATTCGTATATACGGGGTGAGAGCATAAGACAATTTTTTTTTATTTT
>JAAETO010000273.1 GCA_024228275.1 Arcobacter sp. | reverse complement strand
AATTATTTAGTTAGTGAAGGATTTAAATATGAGGTATCTGTAGATGGTAAAAATGAATTTTGGGTTAAAAAATAATATATGCTAATAATAAAAGTAGGTAAAAATGAAAAAATTGATAGAGCACTTAAACGCTTTAAAAAGAAATTTAGAAATACTAAAGTATTACAGCAATTAAGAGAAAAAAAACACCATACAAAAAAATCAACAAAATTAAGAGAACAAAAACAAAAATCAATTTATAATAAATTAAAAAAAGATAGTTATGACGAATAAAGATTTTAAACCATTATTTGAAAATTTAAATATGAATCCTGCTAGGGATGAAAATGAAACATATGATGAGTATGTTATTAGAAGAAAAAAAGTAAATTTTATCCTAAAAAGATATAAACAAACAAGCAGAGAAGTATTTGAATCAGTATTTCCTGAAGGTGTTACTATTGAGGGAATGGATAATATAATTAAGGATACTCAAAATGGCTAATAAAAAATACGATAAACGTAGAGCACTTTTTTGTAAATTATTAGGTGAGAGTAAAACTTATAAGGGTTATTATAAATACTTAGTTACAATAGGTGAAAAAGATGGTACAATTCATAAACAACCCGTATATGGAAGGGATATGCAGAGTGCTTTAAATAGATTAATTAATAAGGAATTAACATACAAAGTTGAAAAGAAATTAGAAACTAATACTGGTTGGGTATTTTTAGCATGGTTAGCAGTTATGGTAACCCCAGCATTTTTAGCAGATTATAATAGTCCTTGGTTTTTATTGTATGTGTTTGGATCTGTTGTTGTATTAGCATCAATTGCTGTTTGGTGGTATAGTTATGTAAATAGAGGAGAATGATAAAAAAGTTATTAATAAAATTTTTAACATATAGCTATCAAATGGATACATTAGCCTATAATTTAAAAAATTATAAAGATAATGATAAAATTAATTAAAAGTATGTGGTATGAATATCATAGACGTAAAAGAAAACACAGCGTATGGGATCTATAAGTAAACTTCCAGATTGGTTTAATGGAACAATATATGATAATGGTGATACAGTTAAAAACCCATTTTCAGGTGAAGAGTATGAATTGAATGCCTTAGAATTATCAATGTATGACTTTATAGTTGGTAGTCAGTTAGTGTTTGAAATGATGCCTGGTAATATATCTGAAAAGGGTATTAGAGAATTTAAAGAGGGGTTAGATTGGTTTAAAGAAAATAATTTAGAAGCATATAAAATATTATTAGATTAAGTATT
>JAAETO010000272.1 GCA_024228275.1 Arcobacter sp. | reverse complement strand
TAAAGAAGCTAATACAATAAAAGAATTGAAGTCTAAAATTCATCCAATTTTTAAAGCAAAAACTTCTTGTGTTGGATTTGAAGATGAATTTAAATTAATAAAAGAATGTTTAAAAAATGCGCCTTTTCATGACAATTTTAATGATTTAGAAAAATATATAACTAATGAAACTCAGTTAAAAGATAAAAATTTATTAAAACCATTAAGATATATTTTAACAGGAACTTTAACTGGTCCAAATATGTCGGATATTTATCCATTAATTAAAAACTACCTTGGGGAGATTGTAAAATGATAGATGCCTTATTTACTTCAATTTTTACTGTTATTTTAGCTATTGTTTCACTTTATAAGTGGGTTATTATTATATCAGCATTATTATCTTGGGTTAATCCAGATCCTAATAATCCTATAGTTCAAATGTTATATAGGCTTACTGAGCCTGCATATGCTTTAGTTAGGAAATTTATACCAACTGTTTTTGGAGGTATTGATTTAGCTCCTATAATAATAATTTTTACTTTAATTTTCCTAGAAACTTTTCTTGGAAGATTGTTTACAGGGATGTAATTATAAATGAAATCAATTCTGTCTTTATTAATTTTTATATGGTTCATTCAAGCTCAAGAAATAAATAAAATAGAAGAAGATAGAAAATTTCATAATAAAAATACATTATCAATTAATTGGATTTCTAGTCTAGAAAAAAATATAAAAAGAGATTTTTATATTAATGAATATTTAAAGAGTAATATTAGCCCTGAAGAGTCTTTAAAAGCCCTAGCACTAATTGATGATATGACAAATGAAATATTTTTAAATTTTGCAAAAAAATTTAATCATGACGAAACACTTGCTGTTGCCCAATGTATGCAAATGGAAAATAAGTACTTAATAGATTCTTATGCAAATTGCATTAAAGTAGGATTATCAATAGAAGATGCAACTAGATTATCATCAATTGATATAGAACTAATAATACAAAAAATTTCTAAAAAATACCCATATTTCGCTAAGCAATTAAAAGTAATATCTTCCGCAATTCCCTTTACTTTATTTTTTAATTAAACCGCGAACCCGTTGAACTACACTCATTCACTCG
>JAAETO010000271.1 GCA_024228275.1 Arcobacter sp. | reverse complement strand
GAAAAATATTATTGGCTCAAGGTAGGTTCGATAAGCTCCAAACAAGTTTCAATGAATTAGTAATCAAGCAAAAATCATTTTTGGAAAAATTAAAAAATGATAATGAGTATTGGTTTCTTACTTCCAAACTATACGAAGTTTTTGGAGCTGATAAAAAAAACAAACAAAAATTTGAAAGAAACAAATACTTAAAGAATTTAGACCTAGCTGATTCTTTACAATCTAAAATTTTGTACCATCACATTCATTATACGCTTAGTACAACAAATAATAAAATTGATGATGCATTAAATTATGTTTCTGAATTAATATTGCTGTTAGAAAATCATCCCAAACAAATTAGTTACGAACCGAGTTCTTATATAACTTCAGTAAATAATAAAATTGGTTTACTACTTTCAACAAAGCAGTATAATGAAATTCCTTTGTTGCTCGAAAAAGTTAGAGCTGTTCCAACTAAATATAAACTAAAAAACAGAGATAAGATTTCGGTTAAGCTAATGTTAAGGACTTATAACGTTGAGTTAGAAATGTATCGTGATTTAAAGCAGTTTGATAAAGCAGAAAATTTGATTGAAGAAATTGAACCGTTCTTAGTTGTTAATAACAATCTTGTTACAAATAATTATAAAACACTTTTCTACTATCAGTTTGCTTACATCTTTTTTATGCAAGACAAATTATCTGAAGCTCTGCATTGGACGAACGAATTGTTAACCGGAAAAATTACCGGAGTGCGAGAAGACTTAAAAAGTTACGTCCGCTTTTTAAATTTGATGATTCATTTTGAATTGGGAAATACAATAGTTCTAAAATATGCAGTTGATGCAAGTAGAAGATTTCTAAAAAAGAAACGTAATTTATATGATTTTGAGAAAGTATTGTTAAGCTTTTTTTCTAAAATTAGTCTTGCAAGAAAAGAAGAACATAAAAAACTTTTTGTGGATTTAAGAAAAAAAATATTTGCCAAAACCGATGAAAGAAGAAAAGATGATGTGTTGGATTATATTGATTTTGAAGGGTGGATTCAAAGTAAGATAAACAATGGACAACTCTAGTCTTTGTTGAAGGATTGCTTTCTTAATATTACTGAAATAATTTTATTTCAGTATCATGAATGATTTTTTTTGCTTTATCTGTGTTGCCCAAAAAATAATATGTCTCGGATAAATTATATTGTACCTCAAGCCAATTTAGAGGTCTAAATTCTGAACTGTAAATTTCATTAGCAGAATTGAATGACTTTAGTGCGTGTAAAAAGTAATAATCACTATTTTGTAGAACTTCAAGTTGACCTAATTCCTTATATGCAATTCCCAAATACATCATAGTTTCAGCAAAACCACTTGGGAAATATTTTTTTTTATAAACACTTAATACTTCATTAAATATCTTAATAGCAGTGTTAAGGTGCTTTTTTGATTTATGGTTGTTTTGATTTATTGAATGAAGTATATTAATTAAGCCTAATTTATTTTGAGATAGAGCCCAATCTTGTGGATATTCAACTTTAGTGATCGTCTTAGAATTATTGGATAAAATTTCAGAGGCCTTTTGAAGATTTTTATCAATTTCTGTTCCATTAACGAAAAGACTTTTGTTCAATAACAATAATGCCAAATTATTATTTGCATAGGATAAAGCAATAGGTCTTTTTCTTTTTTTAAGTACTAATCTAGCATTTTTAAGAGCAGTAATATCAGATGAATACGATGTAGAATTTGTATAGGTTATAATTGAATCAGAACCCATTGGGAGTTGTAGTTTTTCTAGTACATGCAGACAATCATAAAAAAAATCATCTGACAACTTACTATTCTTTTTGTTTTTTGCTAGTGTTGTGGAAAAAACTCTATAAAAAGGATTTGTATCAGTTAATTTCCTAAGCTCATAATTAATATATGAAATGGTAATGCTGTGCTCTGGTTGTTCTATATTATAATTTCTACATAAATCTAGAGATTCATTAAGATATTTTATTGAATTATTGTAAAAATAAAATGTGGAATCAAACCTTGAATACGTTGCCGATTGCCACATACATATTGCCATGTCTACTGACCAGTAACAGGTACTAAAGTTATCCTTTTTAGTTTGATATAATTTTAGAGCTCCATTTAGAGTATTTATAGCAAACATAATATTCTTTTTAGCCAAAGGGTTTCCCAAGAATAAAGATTTAAGACTAATTAAGCTACCTTTTGCATTAGTCAGTACTGCTTTTTGATATACTTACTATTGCTACTTGTAAGAAGTGAGTCATATGATTCTATTGCAAGTCTAAGATACTTTAAAACGAATGGGCCATTGTCCCTTAAAAGTAGTTCAGTATAAACAGAACTTTTTTTCAGCATTAAATCACTCCATAACTTTGACGTATTAGCATATTTTAATGCATTTTCGTATGCTTTGGCGGCCAATTTATATTTTGAAATTTCAAAAAATGAGTTCCCCTCATTTTGACAATTTTTAATAATTTCATTTATGAGCTTTTTTTGTTTTTTGTTCAAGAGATTTATTTCATTATTTACACTAATTAATTTTGTTTCTTTTTCTTTCGCGGTTTTATTGAAGAACTTTCCTGCTTTTTCATATTCCTTTTTGACAAATGCAGCTAAACCTAACTTATAACCGTCTTCTTTTTGACTTTCAACATTCTCTATCCACTCACTTACTTTATATTTTACTTCATCAACAGTAAAACCATAAATTTTTGCCCAGTCTTGAATTCTTTTTGGTAGATCGATTTTTTTCGGATGTTTATTAATAATATATTTATTATTGATATTTTTAATTAGGTTCTCAAATAATTTTTCAAGATGATCATTGGACAAAAATAATTTTGATCCAATTGGTAGGATTTGAATTTTCACTAATTCTTTTTCTAAATTATTCGGTATATAAAATTCCCCATTTAGAGGATAATGTATTGTCCAATTCTCTTTTTCAATAGATACAGAAATCTTTTCACCAGCGAAATATGATTCTTTTAATTTTACTCGAAAGTTACCATTATCATCTGTTTTGTCTTTGTCACCAGTTTCATTTATGACAACTATAATATTCTTAATAGGAATTTTAACATTATTTACTACTGTTAAAACTCTTCCTTTTACCCACTTCTGATTTTGTCCATTTATATTGATAAACGAATAAAATAATATAAGATATATGTAAAACCGAATCATCTAAGCTTCCTTAAAATAAAATTATATGATGGGTTCCCAAGTGTTCCTATGAGATATATTAAAAGTTAGTTGAAATATTTTTAGATAAAAAAAAGGCAGGCTCCAAAAATCATTAAATTAAAGTTGCAAAACGAAAACAATAATTTAAGGAGCCTAAAGATGCAAACTACAGAAATAACGAGTAAAAATCT
>JAAETO010000270.1 GCA_024228275.1 Arcobacter sp. | reverse complement strand
TAGAGCTTGAAATACTGAGACTTCTATATAATCAGATTTTAAAACTTGACCTTTTTGAAGACGTCTTTTTTTATTGTCGAAATTCCGGGGACAGTTTACTTAATTAACTAAATAGTCAAATACATAAACTGTCCCCGGAACTTTGTCCCCGGAACTTTAACGCAAGGGGTGAAACTATTATTTTATAAAAATATCAATTCCAGCTTTGACTCTTGATAATTTTTCTCTTAATACTAATCTTATTTTTCCATAATGTTGTACATCTAGTGCCTCATAGGCTATTGCTTTTATAGATTTTTTTTCTGCTATAAATAAAGCTCTTTTACAATGAGATTTTTGAGAAACAATTATAAAATTATTTAATAAAAATACTTCTTTTGCTCTTATTATAGAATCATATGTCCTAAAACCTTTATTATCCATATATATATCTTCTTTATTTACACCTAATTTAATTAAATCATTTTTCATTTCTAAAGGTTCATTATATGTTTTACTAGACTTATCTCCTGAAACAAGTATTTTTTTTATTTTACCATTTTTATATAGATCATATGCAGCATTAATTCTGTTATTATAATACAAATTTGGGAGACCATTATATAGCTTTGAAGTTCCTAGAACTACTGCTACTTTTCTCTTAGGAACTATATTAATATTATTAAATATTTTTTCATTATAATTATTATGAATAATATAATTTACAATAACAGAAAAACCTACACAAATTGTCATAGATACTAATATTAATCTTTTTATCATTTTATCATTTTATATTTTTTTTTTTTTTATTTATTACTCTTTCAACTAACTGTGAAGAAGAAATCATTTTTCCATTCTCTTTAGAATATCTCTCTTCTACAGATTTAGCTCTACGAATACAATCATCTCCATATTCATCTTTTGCATATGGATCAGCACCATGTTCGAACAACAAAGAAAATACGATTAAACCTCTTTTGTCAATAGGATAATAACAAAACTCAAGCATTGTATCATTAATAATTTTATTAATATCTCCTCTAAATTTATCTTTATAATTCAAAAAAAAGTCAAGATTATTATATACACTTCCAAGACCTGAAGTAGGATTGATAGATGATATTATAGCATTATAAGAACCATCTTTACGATCTAAAACATATCCAAGTTTTATTAAATATTCAAGTGTAGATACTTTAAGTTTCCAGTTATGCATAATATCTAATATTAAATCTGAATCCTTTTCTTTAGCTAATCCTATAGATTCTGCAAATTTGATTAATCTTATATTATTATATTTTATTCCTATATCAAAAGAGTTTACTATTATATATATCCCAGATACAAATATAATAACAAAAGCATATTTTATTATCTTACTTACTGTTTTCATTTACATACCTTAAATATACTCTTTTCTCTCGTTTAAAAAAACTATTTATACTCTCCCATTTAATAAAAGAATACCTTGGAGTAACAATACCAAGCCTTTCTAATTTATTTTTGGCAACTATTCCAAGATATTTACTATCATGTTTCTCTTCTTTTTGATAATGCACAGCAATATCACCTTCTTGTGGTTTAGATACAATTTTAAAATTATCTACATTTAAATTATTATTTTTCCATTGTTCTACACTATTTGGCATATTATTTTTACCTATGAAAGATATATATTTAAATAAACCTTGTTTTTGCAAGGGAATTAATATTCCTGCTTCATTAAGAACTTCATGAACAAATAATGAAGATTTATCTTCACCAATAGAGAGACTACCTCTATTACCAGAACTGGACAAATCATATGAATAAATATGACTTTTTGCAATAGCTGCTATTTTCTTATCAATTTTTAAATCAGAATAATTATCTTTTTTGTTAAACATTCTTATCTCATCTACATTTGAATATTTATACTTATTTTTTCTTGCATCGAGTATTAACTCTTCTATTTTTTTAGATGAAGAGATTAGCTCTGCTTTATAATCAAAATAACTGTTATTACGTTGTGAATACTTTATACAATCGTACCCTCTTTCATCTTTAGCATAAGGATCTGCACCATGTTTTAATAATATATAAATTATTTTATAAGAGTTTAATGGGCTTGGTGAACTACAAGCTGTAAGAAAATTTTCATTAAAAAGTTTATTCTTATCTATTTTAAATTTATGTTTGTACTTTAAAATAAGTTGAACGGTTTTATAGTCATCTCTATAAACCGAACTGCGTAAAATATTGTAATATTCATCTTTGCGCTTATCATCTTCATACTTAACGTCTGTAGCATAGCCAAGATTTATTAAATGTTCCAATAAATTTCTATCTTCTAGTGTAAGCTTAGCAAATTTATATTTCTGAATAATCTTAATTAGAATATTTGAATTTTTATCTTTTCCTAAGCCTATAGATTCTGCAAAATTTACTAATTTGATATTATTATATTTGATTCCTATATCAAAAGAGTTTACTATTATATACATCACTACAAATATTATAAGCAATAAAAAGAATTTTATTTTATTCATTGTCTTCATCTTCTCCTACATACCTTATATATGTTTTAGGTTTATCATTAAAAAACTTATCAATTGTTGTTAAATTAACTTTATCGTCATCAGCGTTTGCTACCTTAAGTGTTCCATTATCATTAACAACTATACCAACATGTCCAGTATATCCGTTTCCATGACTTTCATATGCAGCAACATCTCCTGGTCGTGGTTCAG
>JAAETO010000269.1 GCA_024228275.1 Arcobacter sp. | reverse complement strand
TATGCTAAAGTCCAAGAAATTAAGTGGTTACATTTTAATAAGAATTTCATGAAAAAAAACTAGGATTGGCTAAGATTCCCATAACAATATCAGAACAGAACAGTTGACAAATAATATTCTGCAAAGATACTGCCACTAAAATCAGAGTCAAAGATTATACATAACCAAATATATCAAAGTTTCACCTTAAAAAATTGACAGAGTTTCTGGGTAAATAGCTGGTTGTTTTAAAAGCAAAAGGTTTGAGTACAAAATAGTAACTGAGTAAAATTGGAAATTTCTCCTCTTTTTATAGGGCTAAACTTATATAAGTGTTTTTTATTTGTAAAGAAGATTCTGGCATTTGAAGAAAGGCTAAGAGGATTAAAAAAGATTAAAGGCTGATGAAATTTTTAGAGTACATTTCATTACGTAGTATATATATTTAATAGCACAAAAATTCACAGAACCTCTTTAGTTTTTGCATGCTAATTATCTCAATTAAAAAGTTAGAGACTTGATTTTTGCAAGTTGTTATATAAAAAATTAAGAAAGAATTTTTGATATAAGTTTGAAATATGTGGGGTTTATTTGGGGGAACCCAAAATTTAGTTTTGCAATTAAGCTTATGAATGAAAAATTAAAAGAAAATAGAGGTCATGTTACTTACAATTGGCAATTAATTAGATTGATAAATCAACTTTGAAAATATAATTTTATATAAAAAATCACGAAATATCTCCATTATAAATCATGATAATGTACAAGTTTTTTGTTAAGCTTATAAGGATTATCTCTAATTTAAAATTTGTTTAGCATACAGAATAGCTAAAAAATAGGTGCTGGCAGCACCAATGATAACAGTCAGGTTCAAAGCGTAAAATAGTAGAAAGTGTCTCAACTCTATATTCCTTATTAAAAGGTATGTGTAGCCATTCTAAACAAGTTTTTTTTATAATTTGATTTGATTTTATGACATATATGTATTATTGTGCTGAAATCAAGATACAATCTGAATTCTTGGACGATTAAGCTCAAAGCAATAGTAGTTTCTATTACATCAAAACCTTATAT
>JAAETO010000268.1 GCA_024228275.1 Arcobacter sp. | reverse complement strand
GACCAATCAGTAGAAGTTTCAATAGTATTAGACCCAAATCTAATCCAACTACCGGTATTTTCTTCATAACAACCAGTTGCAGCTTGAAATAAATCATTGGTTGGGGGAGTGCAGTCTGATTGTGCTATTAAGAAATGCTGAAAAACAAAAAAAAGTAAAACTAATAAAGAAAACAATATTTTTTTCATTGGGGGCTCCTTAATTGTTAAATTTTTAATATTATAATCGACAAGAACGAATTATAAAACATCTACTTAATTTAAATGCTTCATAAAGGTTGCAATAATCACTTCAAATAAATCCACTAAAATACCTTTGAAGATTCATTATAAACTCACTTGTATTTATAATGCAATAATTGTTGGTTGATATAACAGAAAGGAAGTAAAAAATGATAATTTCTGAATTCAGAATTGTAGGAGTAACAATTTCGGTAGACCAAGTATGTGAGTAAAATAAAATCATTTTAACTTTTTCCAATTATTTGGAAATTTGCAAAAACGAATTACTTATGCCCACATAAGTATTCGTATAGGAATAACTTAATTATAAATTACCAAATATTGTGTTCACAATCAAGATAAAAATATCGGGTTATAAGATATTCTGTCTTTTCCATAGCCGGAGGAATGACTCTAAATGAAAGATTTCTCAATCACTAAAAAACATGCTCATTTCGAAATGACAAATATAATTTCATATTCAAAATCACAATAAAGACTCATTATATTTGGAATACTTTTATAACTTTTTCTGAATTATTCTATCCAAATAAATGTGATATTTTTGTGGTAGGTTTTTATATTTTGAGGCAAATTGAATTTTATTTTCTTCAAAAGATTTATCTGGATGGTTGGTTTAGTCTTTTTAGTTGTTTTTGATGTGTGTTGATTGGTTTGGTTTGACTTTTTCTATTATT
>JAAETO010000267.1 GCA_024228275.1 Arcobacter sp. | reverse complement strand
TGCGGCTATCTTTGGAGCTACTTTAATTCAATTAGCCATACTTTGGTTTGTAATAAAGTTTATTTACTCTGTAATAGTTCTTATTCAATTAAAAAAGACACTTCCTGAATACTATCCTTGGTGGAAATATGGAAATTTTACTATTGGATTTAAAAATTTAAAAAAATCATTATCTTATTCTACAAGTAACTTTTTAGATCGATTAGGAAATGATGGAATTGTACTAGTTGTTTCTGTATTAGTTGGAACTTCGTTTTTACCATTGTTTTCAGCCACAAGAACTATTGTTAATCTTGGTCTTAAAGTATCAGACTTTTTTTTAGCACCATTAGTACCAGAGATAATAAACTTTTATGCAAAAGATAAAAAAACAAAAATTCTCGATATTTTTAGGTCATATTGGTTTGTAACTTCTGTAGTGTTAATAGGTGGGTTTGCTATTTCATTGTTTTTTATTGAAGAGTTATTTCACTTTTGGACTCATAATAAATTACAATTTAGCTTGGAGTTATTTAGTGCTTTAGTAGTTATTTTTTTAATACAGAATTATTCAAAAGCTTTAATTAAATTTTTAACAGGAATCAATAAAACTAAAATTGTTTTGTTAACATCAATTTTTAGAATTTCTGTTTTTTTCATAATTGTTTTTATATTTCAAAAACAACAGTTGTATGGAGTTTTGCTGGGATTATTTATATCTGAATTAGTTATAGCTTCAATTTGGTTACCATTTAATTCATTTAAAATATTCTCATTTAATATAATTGAAAAGACAAACTTTTTAATTAATTTATTTACAGTGTTATGTTTTGGTATCTTGTTGTATTGTAATTATTTAAAAGCTGATTTATGGTTGCTAATTTTATTATTTATTCCCATAGTTTTATTAACCAGCTATCAATATGTTTTGATTTCAAAAGATATGCGACGTACAATTTTTCGAAGTTTGAAGAAGTTAAGTACATTTGCAAGCAAATATTAATGAATGACTATTCGTAAAATACTATTTGTATTTAGAAAGCCTAATAGAGGAAACTTTAGTATTGAAAAAATTTATCATAATATTTTTGAATCCCTTAATAACAAAAAAGATAAAAAATGGTTTTTCAAAAAAATAACTCTGAAATATAATTATGATATATTAATGTTTTTAAAATGTTTTTTATCATCATTATTATCTAAAAAGTTTATAATTCATGTTACGGGTGGATGCAATTATATGATTTTAGCTTTTCCTTTTAAGAAAAGAATTTTAACTATTCATGATTTATTTCATTTTGGCAAAAAAAAGCAAATTAAGGGAGTGTTATACGATTTTTTTTATTACAAGTTGCCAATTTATTTTTCACATAAGATTATTGTTGTTTCTCAAAACACAGAGAGAGACCTTGTTAGTAAGATTCCATTAAGTAAAAAAAAAATAAAGGTCTTATTAAACCCCATAGTGTTACCTCAGGATAAAGTTGAATACAAAGAGCGTATTTTTTCGAAGAGCAAAACTATTAGAATTTTGCAAATAGGTGATAAGCCCCTAAAAAATTTTGAGAGACTAATTGAAGCAACAAAAGATTTAAATGTATTTTATAATTTTGTTCACTCTAATGATAAATTAATAAATTCATTAATAGAAAAATATAGTATTGCTAATTATTCAAAAGTACATTCAAATATTAGTGATGATGAATTGATAAAACAATATAAATTGAATGATGTTCTTTTTTTTGCTTCTGAAGAAGAGGGTTTTGGCTTACCAATTATTGAAGCTCAATTATTTGGAATGCCTGTTATAACTTCTAATTTTCCTCCTATGAATGAAGTAGGAGAAGGGGCGATTTTTGTTGATTCATTTAGTGTATTATCTATAAAAGACGGGTTTTTAAAATTATATGATGATAATTTATTGAGGCAGAACTATGAGAAAGCACACATTAATATTAAAAAATATGATTTGACACAAGTTGGAAAAAATTATTTTGAGCTTTATAAAAGAATACTCTTATGAAAGAGATAATTATTTATTATAGTAATGATTTTTAAATAATATTGATGTGAAAAATTTCACTTACTTTACTATTTTATATTTAGTTGGAGTTTTTATATTCAATATTTTATATATTGATAAAATAGGAAATATGTATTTTTTAATACTAATTTTTCTAGGATTACTTTATAACCTGTTAGTTATATTTAAAACCAATTTGCTAAATAGCAATTTCAATTACCTAAGTGCTGGGTTTATTGGAGTAACTACCTGTTTCTTAGTGTTTAATGGAGGAATAATACCCTTGCTTTATGTTAAAGACTTTAATTTTATCGAGGCAAATGCATTTGGACATTTTTTAAACAACCGCTTATTAATAAAATTTGTTTCTATAACTGCGCTAGGGAATGTTTTTTATTGGCTTGGTTATTCGTCTAAGTTTGGTGACAGGTTGTTTAGGTTCTACTATGTTAATTTAAACTATAAAAAATTATTACACTTAGATATAAAGGAAACATTTCCTAAAGCCCTTATAATAATAGGATTAATTTCAAACTTCATTTTATTTAGTTATGGTGCTTATGGTAGAGGAGGGATAACAGCTCAAGATGTTACTGGTCCAATAAAGATAATTATTGCGCTTTCAAGTTATTTAGAAAAACTATCTTTAGTAGGCTATTTTTTATTGGCCCTAATTTATTTTAAAACTGGTTTGCATAAAACATGGTATTTTGTAACATTGGGGTTTTTGATATTTTTTGCGCTAATTTCCGGAGCAAGAGGTCCAATCCTTTTTATTTTTATTTTGACATTATTACCCTATTATTATGTTCATAGAAAGATTAATGTGAAGTTAATTTTTATAGGAATGTTTGCTCTTATTTTTGCTTTTACTATTGCATCTGAACTTAAATTTTTCTCTCACTCAATAAAAGATGATAACAATGAGATTTCATTAGGTAATTATAGAGAATCCTATTTAGATTTTAGAGAAGAAAGTAGTGGTGATATTGATAGAATAATATACAACTCTGTATATTATAGTATTATGAGAAGGCTTAGTACAGTAGCACAAGGGAGTATTGCTGTTGGGTATAAAGACACACATGGCATAGATAAAACAGATCCAAAATTTTTGAAAGAATTACTAACAATTCCCCTTTATTCAATAATACCTCGTTCATTTACCAATTCATATTTTCCTAGTTGGGGACAATGGTTTCGTCTCAAAGTATTAAAACAAAATAATGATACTTATACTAACAATATTACTTTTGGTGCAGTAGCATATTTCTATTTGACCGGAAAATGGTTTTTTGTAGCCTTTGGGTTTTTTATATATGGTGTAGTATTAAGATTTAGTAATAATATATTGGAGTTAAATTCGGGTATTTCATTTTTAGTTTAT
>JAAETO010000266.1 GCA_024228275.1 Arcobacter sp. | reverse complement strand
TCAATTTCTTCAATTACACCGTTAGTTCTTAAAACAAATAGATGTTCAAAATCTTTATCTGGAATTAAAATTTTGTTTGATGTTAGTTCGTCTGCATTATTAAGTATTTTTTCTTTAATCTTATTTCCATCAATATCATATAATTGAATTACACTAGGAACATCTTTGTTCCCACGATAAATATTTAGTGCTACAATATATATATCACTATTAATTTTAATCGGTGAAACTGAGAGAACAGAAGGGTAAGATCCTATTTTGATTGGGTAAAACTTAAAATTTAGATTTTGATCAAAAACGGTTAACCAGTTAAATTGGTCGGAGTAAATGGCATTCGAGTCACAATTACCAACTGCAGCTGTTGAAGTAATAAAAAGTGTTGATTTATTTTTAGAGATTATTGATGTTGCTTCACGAAAAGAACTATTACTTATTGGTGATTTTAAAAATGTATCTTTTGCAATATCAAATGAGTAAAACCGTCTTGGCGAAAGAGAAAAACCTGTACTAAATGCAAAAATAATTTTATTAATATTTTCATTATCTCCATCCATTAAATTAATGTATGTTAACCCACAGACTTCTTCTCCTCCTTTTGGATGAAAATCATCTATAATTTTATTAACAATATATTTTTTATTCTCAAATGGATTAAAACAGTTTAATAGTATTTTGTTTTCAAAAATTGTAAAAATAAAAATTTCTTTAAGTCCATCATTATTTATATCAGCTATAAAGGGACTAGCCATAGTAAAAGTTCCTTTAAATTCCATTGGTTCATGGTGGCGTTTTTATCATAAATGATTATGTTTGTGTGATTCTTATATCCCAGGATAATTTTAATTTTCTCACTATAATCATCATTATTTAGATCCGAATATTTAATAATATTAGTAAGTGAACTTTTCTCTTTGTTAATAAAATCAATTTTATATTTTGGGAATAGGGGGCTAATAAATAATAACAAAGTAACAGTAAGGATTAAACTTATGAAAAGAGGATTAGTTAAGATTAAAAGTCAAAGTTAGTTGAAATTAGGCTTCCACCATTAATTAAGCTACTCTGTTTTGTTTTAATTTTAAT
>JAAETO010000265.1 GCA_024228275.1 Arcobacter sp. | reverse complement strand
GGAAAAATAAAAACAACTTTTCTTTCAACCATTATTCTTTTTGGTTCATCAATTGCATAAGCTCTTATAGTTATTGTAATCGGAGTATCTTTAGTTTCATCATTAACTAAAAGTTTATTTGTTTGTAATACGACAACTTTTTTTGCCATTTTTTTAGGACTTAAGTTAAATGGTCTAAATCTAGCAATTTTAATATCTTTGTTATCAATAATTTCAATTGCAAATTTATGTTGTTTAGAATCAGTATTTTGAAATAAAAATAAAAAGTTATTTGCTACAACATTATTCTCTTTTATTTTATAAAGTTGAGTAGTCTTATTCACATTTAAAAGCATATATTCTTTAGTTCCACCCATTAAAAATATTAATCCAAGAATGAGTAAAAGTGATGAAGCGTAAAGTATAGTAGATTTTCTTATAACTTTAGTTGGAATGTTATTTGTTATAATATTAGTGCTAGACCATTGAATCAATGAAGGTCTGTTTACTCTTCCCATAACTGCAGTACATGCATCAACGCACTCCAAACAATTAATACATTCAACTTGTAATCCCTTTCTAATATCAATATTAGAAGGACATATGGATACACAGTCTTCACAGGTTGTACATTCATTTTCAGGACTTGGTAAATCTTTCATATTAAAAATGATTTTTTCTTTTTGTTTATTATAAATTTCTCCACCTCTATTCTTATCATAAAGAATATGATATGTGTCATCATCATACAATACTGATTGAACTCTTGAATATGGACAGACGTAAATACAAAAATCTTCTTTCATCCAAATAATATCGTAAATAAGAAAGCCTGCAATACTTAATACTATACCAATTAAAAACATATGTTCCTTGGGATTTTTCATATATTCAAAAAAATCTTCGGGCGGTATAAAATACCACATAAAGTTTGAAGCAGCAAGTACTGATAAAATAGACCAAATTAATATAGCAATTATTCTTTTAATAGAATTTTTTGGTATTGACCAATCGGGTTCTTTGCTTTTGTTTC
>JAAETO010000264.1 GCA_024228275.1 Arcobacter sp. | reverse complement strand
GGAAAAATAAAAACAACTTTTCTTTCAACCATTATTCTTTTTGGTTCATCAATTGCATAAGCTCTTATAGTTATTGTAATCGGAGTATCTTTAGTTTCATCATTAACTAAAAGTTTATTTGTTTGTAATACGACAACTTTTCTTGCCATTTTTTTAGGACTTAAGTTAAATGGTCTAAATCTAGCAATTTTAATATCTTCGTTATCAACAACTTCAATTGTAAATTTATGTTGTTTAGAATCAGTATTTTGAAATAAAAATAAAAAGTTATTGGCTACAACATTATTCTCTTTTATTTTATAAAGTTGAGTAGTTTTATTAATATTTAAAAGCATATACTCTTTAGTTCCACCCATTAAAAATATTAATCCTAGAATAAGTAAAAGTGAAAAGGCATACATTATAGTAGATTTTCTTATAACTTTAGTAGGAATATCATTTGTTATAATATTAGTGCTTGACCATTGAATAAGTGAAGGTTTATCTAATCTTCCCATAACGGTTGTACATGCGTCAACACACTCTAGACAATTAATACATTCTACTTGTAAACCCTTTCTAATATCAATATTAGAAGGACATACGGATACACAGTCTTCGCAGGTGGTACATTCATTTTCAGGGTTTGGTAAATCTTTTACTTTAAAAATTATCTTTTCTTTTTGCTCATTGTAAATTTCTCCACCTCTATTCTTATTATAAAGAATATGATACGTGTCATCATCATATAGTACTGATTGAACTCTTGAATATGGACAGACGTAAATACAAAAATCTTCTTTCATCCAAATAATATCGTAAATAAGAAAGCCTGCAATACTTAATACTATACCAATTAAAAACATATGTTCTTTGGGATTTTAAATAAAAACAAAAAAATCTTCGGGCGGTATAAAATACCACATAAAGTTTGAAGCAGCAAGTACTGATAAAATAGACCAAATTAATATAGCAATTATTCTTTTAATAGAATTTTTTGGTATTGACCAATCGGGTTCTTTGCTTTTGTTTC
>JAAETO010000263.1 GCA_024228275.1 Arcobacter sp. | reverse complement strand
GTTATAGCAATGGGGCTCACCTCTTACCATACCGAACAGAGAAGTTAAGCCCATTTGCGCCGATGGTACTACAATCGTGGGAGAGTAGGTCGTCGCCTTTTTTGAAGAGTCCTTTACATTTATTTGTAAAGGACTTTTTTTTTTATAACTATTGGTTACTATTTAATTTTTAAATTCAATTTATTTAGTTAAATTTATTTTCTATGAATTTATTGATTAAATCTACTTTAAATACACTTCAAAAAGCAAAATCACTTTTGACATTGTTAACTAATGAGCAATTAAGGGATGAATCTATTTCTCCATACCATTCAAGTGTTGGGTCACATTTAAGACATATTTTTGATTTTTATGATTGTATTTTGAATGCAGAACAAAATAAAGTTGATTTAACCGCAAGAAAAAGAAATATTGATGTAGAAAAAGATTGCAATTCGGCTAAATGCTATCTTGATGAAATTATAGTTAAACTAAATGAACTAAAAGATTTTGTAGAAGTAGAGCTGCTTGTAACTGATGATTTAGGGTTAGGGAAAATGGAGATTAAATATTCTTTTTCTGCTTTATTAGCTCAAGCAAATAGCCATACTATTCATCATTATGCCATAATTAATTATATTTTAAATGGTTTGAATATTAAAATTGAAGATGATAGTTTTGGTTTTAATCCAACAACTCCTAAAAAG
>JAAETO010000262.1 GCA_024228275.1 Arcobacter sp. | reverse complement strand
CTATTCTTCTTGCATGTTTGGTATAAAGACGTATTATTTGCCATTTTGTTTAATGCTTTGGCAAGGGCTTGGAAATTTTGATCATCAACTAATAGTCCGTTTTGTTCATGTTTAATTATCTCGTTAGGTCCTGATTTACAATTAAAAGATACAGCTGGTGTTCCGCACGCTAATGCCTCAATCAACACTCTTGGAAACCCTTCATTTTTACTGGACAAAATTAAAAATTTAGCCTTAGCCATATATTTAAAGGGGTTTTCCTGAAAATGGATTAACCTAACTTGTTTTTGTAGATTTAACTCCTCAATTTTTTTTATCAATTTGGTTTTTTCCTGTCCTTTTCCCAGAATATAAAGACTGATATTGTTTTTTGGCAAAATTGAATTTTTATAAGCCTCTATCAATTTATCAAACTGTTTTATAGGAAACAGGCTACCAACTGCAAGAACAAATTTATCATTTATGGATAAACTCTCTTTAGCCTTAAGCTTCACATAGTCCACATCAATAGGATTAGCAATATATTTTACATTAGAAAATTTATACTCCTCTTCAATTTTATTTTTAATAGCTAAAGACACAGCATTTATTCCTAAATAATCTTTATAAAGGTAAGTTGCCAACTTTTTTGATTTAGTTAAATACCCTTCAATTTTATAGCTACTAACTATGTTTACCATGTTAGTTTTGAATAAAAATTTATTGAAAAACAATTCTCTTATAGGAAAGTCTTTCATTCTAAAATCCAGAATTAAATCGAATTGATGTTCTATAATTATTTTGTTAAGTTCCCTGTACCTTAAAAACTTATTTTTAAACGATCTTGATCCTTTTTTATAAAGTCCTAAATTGATCAGGTTTCCTGAATATGGATACGCAATATCATCAAATAGTGTTATTATAGATACTTTATAACCAGATTCTGTCAAAATTGAAGAAATCATTCCCGCTGAACGTTCTGCTCCTCCACCATTTAACGTCTCTATTAATATGCCAATTTTTGAGTTCATTTTTTGTTTAGTAATTTAAAAGTGTTAAAATCCAAACTGTCCTGAATAATACGTTTCCTTGCTTTAAACTTATCGCTAAAAATACTTCTTTCTTTTTTTAATAAGTCGCTTTCTATTCCCATAAAGTGCGTTAAACTATGTGGGAAATCATCCAACATATAGGCTCTACTTTCATCTATTGTAAAATCTAAAGGCCTCTCAAAACTTGGTGACATATATACTAAAAAAGGAACTTCGTACATAGTTGATGTAGGTTTATCTTCAAAATGACCAAAAAAGTCTGAAGTATCATAGACTTCTTCTCCATGATCGGAAAAATATATCAATGCACTTTTTAATTCTTCTTGTTGAACTGTTTTTATCATTTCGGACACGACAAAATCAGTATATAAAATGGCATTATCATAAGTATCTATAATCTTGCTTTTTTTTGTGTTATTATCAGAAGAAAATTTATCAAATTCTTTTGGGTAACGCTTTTCATAGGCATAATGATTACCTGTAATGTTTACAAAAATTACTTTTTTGCCTTCTATAGTGAGCTTTTCTTTTAGTTTTGGCAATAACACTTCATCATAAGGTGTTTTATTTAAATAGTCATTATAATTCAAAAACAGACTTTCATCGGCTGCAGATGCTAATCTGGATACTAAATTATCGTGAAATCCTATTGGACGTTGACTAGATAACCAAAATACTTTATAACCTGCATTTTTTATAAAACTAATGAGTGGAGTTGATTTCTTGGGATTTTCATAATTTGACAATGTAAAGATATCGTAAATAGATCCTGTTGTATAAGCATGTGAGCTTATAACATCATTATAAACAATTAAAGAATCTGATAATTTACTGAACCTTGGAGTAGTTTCTCGATGGTAACCATAAATTCCCATATGTTTGCTCGTTGCAGACTCACCAATTACTACAACAATAGTTTCATTTTCAGTAACCAATTTTGTGTCAAAATATTCCTCCTGATCTTTAAATGTATTAATTGAATTTACTTGATCCTGATATTGACCATATGATTTTACAGCTATATAAGGTAAATTGTATATAATTAATTCAGAAAATTTTAAAACTGATAAAACAAATACAATAAGAATTAAACTACCAATTAAATTAATAGTGTTGGCTTTAACTTGTTTATAGATTTTTTTTGAAAAAACACTTAACAATGGTACTAGAAATAATAATAACCAAAATAGATTATAATTATAATAAACTGAGCTAAACTCCTTAACTTCATTATAATTGGTATTGAGAATTACATATATATACGAGGCATTAAATCTGGTTTGAAATAGCAAAAACAGTCCAGTCTCAATAATCAAAATCAAGTAGAAAAATATAATAAGAATATTGGCTATTTTTTTTCCAAATTTTATTCCTGATAATTGATTGATTGCTAAAAAAATGAGAACAGCAAATAGTATATTTTCAATTAAATTTTGAAATACTGAATACCCTATTCCTTGAATAGAGATTTCTAGAATAAAAGCCAATATAATTGGATAAGCCAATAAAGCGAAACAAGTTTTCCAATAAACGTTTAAATATCTCTTCACTCTAAATAGCTTTTTGACGTTTGTAGTAATGAAAAATAAAAGTAATTACTAAAATTAAGTAAATAAGATAACTTAAGGCGTATGCTTTTACTACTCCTACTAACCCAAATAAATCTATAAAAAAATAACTTAATATAATATATAATAGATTTAAAATTCCATTACAGACTAAAAATGCTCTTACCATAAGTTTTGCCTGGAATTGCTTTACCAAGGCAATAGCCAACACACTAATAAAATCAGCCATGAGATGCCAAAAAAACAAGGTTGATGTAGGCAAGAACTCTTTACTTAACAAAAATTCCAATAAAAAAAAGCGTAAAAAATAAATTACAACAAAACCAATTAAAAGTAAAGGAACACTAACAGTATAAAATCCTTTTATTTCTTTTTTAAATATTTTAAAATCGTTGGTTTTAGATAGTCGAGGCAACAAGTAAAATGATGTTAAATTTATAAAAAACATTAAATAAAAAGTAGAAATCCTTTTCATGGCTTCCCAATAACCAGCATCTTGAGTCCCTAATTTTTCGATAATAAGATTTCTTATCAATAAAAAAGTGATTGAAGCAATAGCAGTAGCATATATTGTCATAAGCAGATAAACATTCATATTCTTTAATACATCAACCGAAAACAAATCAAACTTGAATGCATTTAAAAGTAGAATCCTATCTTTTCCAAGAGCAAATAGATTGATAATAAAAACTAATACAGGGCCAAATATTGCACCTAATAAACCTCCTACTAACCCATACTGAATAACGCAAAATACAACTACAGCCATATTTACGATACTCAAAACCGAATTAACAATTACTAATTTTTTATAATTCTCTAATCCGTTAAGGATATAGATAATTAAAAGATTAAATGAGAAAAACGGTAAGCCAACAGCAAGAATTTTTATAACATAAGCATAACTGTCTGTTTGAAATAGTAATTGGCTCCAATAAGATGAGAATAACCATAAAACTATTCCAATTATAAATGCAATTGCCAAACTTAATTGAAAAACAGTAGCTATGATTCTATCTTTTTGAACCTTATCTTCACTATACTCTGCCACATAACGTATAGTACCATTTTGATACCCTTCTGCAGTAAAACTTGACGAGGTCTGAATAAAACTCCTTAAGTTTCCAAGTAAAGCCAAACCTGATGGACCTAAAAAAGTTGCAACAACTTTAGATGTTATTATTCCCGACAACGCCTTAACAATTACTATAATGGCATTAAAATAAGAAGCCTTGACTACTTGTCGGTTAGAATTTAAAAATCTAAATTTCATACAAAAATTAACCTAATGCTACGAATATACAATATTAGCATAGAACCTAATTGCAAAGCTTATAAAAACTATTTAACGGTTTATATAACTAAAACTAATAAGCACTTTTCTGAAGAAATTACTATAGACTTATTTAATCTTTATCATTTTCTGGAATAACTCCAAATAATGATGAGTTGAATATCAATAAAATTATTCCGAAGTACATTAAGTATGTTACAAAATGTGCAATTGTGGCTCCTTTAACACCATATAGGTCTATTAAATAAATACTTGTAAAGTAAACCAACGACACCAAAAATATTTCAGTAATTATATAATGCCAAAACATTTTTTTAGCTAAAAATTGGTATGCTATTACAATAGATAAAACTTTAACAAAATCACCTAATAAGTACCAGCCAAACAACTCTTCCATTGGCTTAAACTCATTTGAAAAAACAATAATAATTATAAATGGTCTTAATAAATAAATAACCAATAGTGCTAATCCAAAAACTGGAATTACGGTTTTATAAAAATCAAACACTTCATTTCTAAAATCCTTTACATTGTCAATTTCAGAAAATCTAGGTAAGATATAAAGTGCCAGTAAAGAATTTACAAACATTAGATAATAATTAGAAATTCTGTTCATCGCTTCCCAGTAGCCTGCTTCTTTCATTCCAACAGTATCTATTATATAGTTTCTAACAATAATTGCTACTAGTGGTAAAACAATAGCTGTAACCAAAGCCATTATAGAGAAGGAACTCAACTTCTTGATTGTATCAAAATTAAACCTGTCAGCTTGGATTAATAAAATAAAACTTTTCCTGTTAATTATACCAACCAGTGTAATTAGAAATATTACTGAAGGTGTTATAACAACCGATATTAATGCTCCACCAATATTATTTTGCCATATTAAAATTAATGTAATAAATAGACCTAGAATTTGCCCAATGATATTAATTACCAATAATATTTTGAATTTAGAAAACCCATTAATTATTGAGAAGCTTAACATATTCAGCGAATAGAATGGTAAGGCTAACGCTACAATTTTAAATATATAAGCATAATCATAAGCTCCAAAAATAAAGTTATTTAAATAATCTGCGTTATAGTAACAAAAAATAGAAACTATGGTAGTCGCAATAAAGCCCAAATAGTATACAGTAGAAATGGTTTTTCCCAATTCTAACGTATTGTTTTTAAACTCTGACACATATTTTACTACACCATTATACAATCCAAGAATTGCAAAAGAATGAACTGAACTTAAGAAGTTTCTTAAGTTTCCTATTAAAGCCATTCCTTCTGGACCAATAAAAATTGCTAT
>JAAETO010000261.1 GCA_024228275.1 Arcobacter sp. | reverse complement strand
TTTTAATCACTTTTACATCTGTAAATCCAATTTTTTTAGAAGGCTTTAGTTCAAAATTAACTTTTTGAGATCTTAATCTTTCAATCTGTTCTATACCTACTTCTAAATCTCTTATATTTAAAATATTATCCTTTAAATCTGTATATATTAAATCTAAGTTTAATTTAGTCTTTATATCATTTACTTTTCCTTCTAAAACACTTATTTCAACCTCTCCATCAGACAGATCTTGCGGTTTTATGTAAGCCATACTTGTAATATAACCATCTTCTATATATAAATTAGTGATTTTCTTAGTAAGATTCTTTAGTTGCGTTATTCCTTCGCAGTTATTTAAAAGTGGTTCAATAAAATCTTTAAAATCTTCATTATCATATATTGTTGAACCTATTACATTAATGTTTTCTATTTCTACGCAATGTTCATCTCTTTTATCTTCAATTTTTATTTTTTCCATTTGATAAACTTTTGGAAGTGACTGGTTTTTATTTTTTTCTAATTGTTTAAAAATATTACGTTGCTCATTTTTTTGTATGTTTTTTTCTACCTCTTTTTGTATTATAGTATCAATATTATTCGAGTATAAATATACAGGAAGTAGTAATAAATAGATATATTTTTTCATTTTAATCTATTCATGGGTATAATCTTTTTCATTGACTAATGCTAAATTATTTAGTTCATATTTTTTGAGTAAATCTAATATTTGAATAATTTTTTCATATTTTACTTCTTTGTCAATTCTAAAATTTATTAGCTTTTTTTTATTAATTATTTTGGATAATTTATTATCTAATTCTCCTAGACTTAATACTATATTTTCAAAAGCTAGTTTTCCATTTGATAAGGATATATTAATATCTTTAATTTCTACTTTTTGAGTCGAATGTTGTGTTTTAGGTAAATTAAGCAATAAAGCTAAATCTTCTTTTTTAAATACTGAGGTAACTAAAAAAAATATCAATAGTAAAAAAACCACATCAATTAGAGGTGTTAAATCAGGAAATAAAAACTCTCTATGCTTACGCATTTTATTTTCCTTTTACTATTATAAAGTCAATCTCTTTTGTAACAATAGACTCAAGTAAATCAATACTTCTAATTAAATAGTTATAACCAACATAATGTGGAATAGCTATAATTAGTCCCATAACTGTTGTAATAAGAGCTAAGGATATTCCTCCTGCAAATTGGCTAGGATCTCCCATGCCAGATTTTGATATAGTTTCAAAAGCATTTAAAATACCTACAACTGTTCCTAGAAGTCCTAAAAGTGGTGCTATTGCAGCAATTATTCTAATAGTACTCATACCACTTTCTAATTTCGACATTTTTTCATCTAAAGATTTTTTTGCAACGCTCATAGAAATTGATGCATTTGAAATATCTTTTACTTCATCTACTACAATAGAAAAATATTTTCTTCTTCTAATCCTTACATAAGAAATATGAAAAAATTTCCATATTATTAAAGAAAAACCAATTGTACATAAAACAAGTAAGACGTACCCAATGACTCCTCCTTTTTCAATATACATAAATATTGATGTTTCCCCGAAGTAACCTAAAAGATTCATTTTTTCTCCTATTTTAAATTAAATTCAAGAGGAACTTTTATTTCTAAAAAGTCCTCTTTTAGTTCTTTAGGAATTCTTTTAAAAACTCCAACTTTCTTTAATGCCTTAAGTGCCGCTTTATCCAATCTTTTTACTCCTGAAGAAGATAAGATTATTGCATCTGTGATTCTTCCATCTTTATGAAGTGTAAAGTGTAAAACAACTTCCCCTTCTTGTCCTTTTGTTTTGGAAATTATTGGATATTTCTTATTTCTTTCAATTTCTTTTCTTAAAGAACTAATGTAAGCTTTTCTTAATCCATCTCTAAATTCTTTAGCTTTTCTTTTAGCTTCTGCTTCTGCTTTCTTTCTTGCTTCTTCTTTTCTTTTAGCTTC
>JAAETO010000260.1 GCA_024228275.1 Arcobacter sp. | reverse complement strand
GTTCAGAACCATGCGTGTCCCATTTGAGAAAAAGAATGGCACGATTGGGCAGAAACCCGCTGATTGGCCAATCCTCAAACAAATTGCCCAATTGGTCGCTAAATTGCCCAATTGGTCTTTTCACTTTACTGATGACAAAAATAACTGGTTCCCTCCGTTGAAGAGTTACCAAGGGGCAGAGCCCCCAATCGGGGTTTTTTGGGGCGGGGGCGGAGCCCCCCAATCGGGGTTTTTGGGGGCGGAGCCCCCAAACCGGGTTTTTGGGGACAGAGCCCCCAAACCGCGTTTTTGGGGGCAGAGCCCCCACAGGGGGTTGGGGCCGAACCCCCAATCAAGGTTTTTGGGGGCGAAGCCCCAAATCGGGGTTTGGGGGCAGAGCCCCAATAGGGATTTTTGGTGGCGGAGCCCTCACACGGGGTTTAGGGGTGGAGCGCCGGCGAGGTGCGGCGATGTGCGTTTATACAATTTGGGCTCTGCCCCCAAACCCCGATTTGGGGCTTCGCTCCCAAAAACCTTGATTGGGAGCTCCGCCCCAATCCCCTGTGGGGGCTCTGCCACCAAAAACGCGGTTTGGG
>JAAETO010000259.1 GCA_024228275.1 Arcobacter sp. | reverse complement strand
TTCTAATCTCACAATAGACAATTAAATTATTTTATTTAAAAATTCTTTTTTTTATTTAAAAAAAAATGTTAAATTTTTCTCTAAACTAATTATAATTATAAAATACTATAATTTCGAAAAAACAAGGAATGTTATGTTTAGTTCTGCATTAAATCGTTTTAGACTTATTTCTGCTATAGAAGGTATTTCATATCTACTTTTAGTATTTATCGCTATGCCAATTAAATATATGGGAGATAATCCATACTACGTAAAAATTTTTGGAATGGCTCACGGAGTTCTTTTTATAATATTTATGATTTCACTTTTTGAGACTAAAAGAAAAAATAATTGGGATATTGTTTTTATGTTTCAACTGTTCGTATTATCACTAATACCCTTCGGCGCTTTTATAATTGAAGCTAAGGTTAAACCTAAGCAAAAAATTGTTAATAAATAAATCTAATTCTAATTAACTTGATTTCTTTATAAATTCTCGTAAACTTCTAAGTAAAAATATAAATTATTAAAATAAATAAACATATTTAAATAATATTATGTTATAATTTAATTATTAAATAATAAGGATTTATTATGCTTAATAATTTTAGAATACCAACAAAAATTAGTTTAATATCTATTGTTAGCATTACTGCATTACTTTTAGTTGTTTTAACAGTCTATTTAGGCTTAGTAAAAATTTCTTCCGAAATAGATGAAATAGCGGAATATCAAATTCCTTTAAATAAACAAATTACTGAACTAGAAAAAGAGATATTAGAAGAAGAGATTCTAACATATCAACTTCTAATAGCCTATAAAAATAAAGATAATAAGCAAATTGAAATATTAAAAAAGGAAATAACGACATTAGAACAGATTACTGACCAAACAATTAAAAAAGCCGAACATGCTGCCCAATCAGCTATCTATAACAATAAACACCCAGAATCTATAATTATTTATAAATCTTTTCTAAAGGAACTAATCCATATTGAAAAGAAACAAAAAGAGTTTGAAATAACACTTAAAAAATTTGAACACGCATTAGATAATAATCATTTGGAACATTTTGATGAAATGCTAGAAAAATTACATCATCAATTAGATGATATGGAAACTAATATTATAAAACTTATGCATAAGATGGAAAATCTTTTAGAAAAATCTACAAAAAAAGCTGAAAAAGATGAGCATGATTTAATTAACTACGTATTAATAATAAGTGTTGTTTCATTATTATTTATAGTTATGAACTCTGTTTTTATAATTAGAAATATAACTACATCCTTAAGAGAATTTCAAGAAGGATTTACACTATTTTTTAAATTTTTAAATAAAGAAACTAGTGAAGTTACTCATTTAGACACAAATAGTAGAGATGAGATAGGAGAAATGTCTAATATATTAAATCAAAATATTGATAAAACTATAGATCTTATTGAGATGGATTCTAATCTTATTAATAAAGCAAAAGATATAATTACTTTAGTTAAAACAGGAAAATTAAACCAAAGAATAAATTTAAGTACAGAAAATGAGAATTTAGAAGAATTAAAAGTTTTAATAAATGAAATGCTAGAAGTTATTTCAGATATTGTTTGTGAAGATATAAATAAAATACAAGCAGTATTAAAAGATTACCAAAAATTAAATTTTATAAGTAGTATAAAAGATATAAAAGGAAAAACTTCAGATGGCTTAAATTCATTAGCTAACGTTATAAATGAAATGTTAATTGAAAATAAATCTTTAGGAATAGCTCTTCAAGAAAGCTCTGGTAATTTATTGAAAAATGTTGATGAATTAAATAGCTCAACAAATATTGCCGCATCATCACTTGAAGAAACTGCTGCTGCAATTGAAGAAATAACCTCAAATATTACTTCAAACAATGTCACTGTTTCGGAAATGTCTATCAATGCAAATAAACTAAATGATTCTGCAAAACAAGGTAAAAATTTAGCGAGTGATACAACTTTAGCTATGGATGAGATTAATGAACAAGTAACATTAATTAATGATTCTATATTAATTATTGATCAAATTGCCTTTCAAACTAATATTCTATCTTTAAATGCTGCAGTTGAAGCTGCAACTGCAGGAGAATCAGGAAAAGGTTTTGCAGTTGTAGCTCAAGAAGTAAGAAATCTAGCTAGTAGAAGTGCTGAGGCTGCAAAAGAAATTAAATATATTGTTGAAAATGCAACTATTAAAGCTAATAAAGGTAAAAATATAGCTAATAAAATGATTGATGGTTATAGTGATTTAAATACAAATATCTCTAAAACTTTGAACTTGATACAAAATGTTGAAGTTTCAAGTAAAGATCAAGCTTCAGTTATGAAACAAATTAATGAATCAGTAAATAGTTTAGATAAGCAAACACAAGCAAATTCATTTGTTGCGGATAATGCGAAAACTATCTCTATTTTAACAGAAAAAATAGCAAATAAAATTGTTGCTAGTGCAAATGAAAAAGAGTTTCGAGGAAAAGAAACTGTAAAAGCCAAAGTATTTAATAATGATGTAATTAATTCAAATAAAAATTATATTGCGGAAAGTAAAACTACAGAAGATAAAAGTTATATTTCTTCAAAACAAATAGTAAAAGAGAATAAAAGCAATAATGAGGAATGGGAAAGTTTTTAAGTTTATATAATAATGATTTAAAAATATTTATATAACTTTTCTATTTCTAAAAGAAAATATTAAAACTATAAACATAATTATAACACTTACTGGTACAAAAGTTGGTATAGGTATAGGATCTCCTGCTCCATAAGAATGCATACCTGTTAAATAATAATTTACTCCAAAGTATGTCATTATAATAGAAGAAAAAGATATCATCGACAAGAAAGAAAAGATAAAATTATTATTTAATCCTTTAATATATCGTAAATGTATAATAGCAGTATATATTATAATAGATACTAAAGTCCATGTCTCTTTTGGATCCCACCCCCAATATCTTCCCCATGATTCATTTGCCCAAATTCCACCAATAAAGTTTCCTATAACTAAAAGTACAAGCCCTATAAACATTGACATTTCATTTATTCTTCTTGATTCTTCTATAGATGTTAATATTGAAAAAAAAGTTTCATTTTCATTTTTTTTATTAATTAAACTATATAAAATCATTGTTATAAATCCTAATAAAGCACTTAGTGCCAAAAAACCATAACTAGCAGTGATAACACTAACATGAATTGTTAGCCAATAAGATTTTAATACTGGCACTAATGTTGTAATTTGTGGCTCTAACCACGAAAGGTGAGCAACAAATAAAATTATTCCAGATAATATACCAGTAGTACAAAGTGCTAAGTTTGATTTTTTTGAGAAAAACATACCACTTAAAATAACTGCCCAAGATATAAATATCATTGTTTCATATGAATTAGACCAGGGAGCATATTCAGCGATATACCATCTAAGAGCTAATCCAAAGCTATGTAATAAAAATCCTATTACGAATAATAATAGAACTATTTTTGTGATATTTTTTAAATTGGTATTAGGTTTAAAGATTTTAATAAATACAAAAAACAACAAAAACAATCCAAGAAATAAATAATACATAGTTAAATTCTTGAAAATTTCAAGTTTATTATAAAGAATTTCAGATTTTATTTTAATTTTACTTTTTATAACTCTTTGTCCATGAAGTTCTTGATAAGATCTAATCTTTTCTAAATTTTTATTTGCTTTAATATAATTAGAATTATTTATAGAGTCTTTTAAAGACATAAGATAATTATTCATAAGTCTTCTAATCTCTTTTCTTTGTGCTTTTGATAAATCTGAAATTGTATTTAAAGAAACAGGGTCTAACCACAAATAATTGCTATCATTAATTTTAGGAAAAAATTTTAAAAAACCTCCTGTAAATACTTTATATGCAATATTTAATCTCTCGTCTACTTTTATAACATCCTTATCAAATAAATTTTTAGTAGAATCTTTTTTAGAATTTGCCTTTTCTAAATATATTTGAAGTATATAATTCCCTTTTTTGTCAAATACATCTGAAAAAGATACCAGCTTATCATCTTCTGAAAGTTTTAAAATAGTTTTTAATCTTTTATTTGCAATTCTAATAAATTTAACTTCTTGCCATAATTTTGGATAAATTAACATACTTAATAATATTTGATTTTCATTTAATCCAAGTATTTTAGTAGATTTTGATAATTTATTTATTATTTCTATAGCTAAAGAATTAAAAGGTTTAATTCTTCCTTGATAATCTTGAACTAACAATGTAGAGAATTTATCTGCATGTTCTTTGTCAATTTTAAAAATTTTATTTATATTATTATTTTCTAGCTTTGTTGCATAAGAAGGAGTTTGAGCAAACAAGAATAATGCACATAATAGTATTGATACTTGAGAAAGGTATTTACTCTTTACATTATCAATAGTATATTTTTTTTGACTTAATTTTTGAAATCGCCCATGTTTTGAAAAAAGATTTAAAATCAGCCCAACAAAAAGTAAAAAATATCCTATATACGTAGGTATTCGACCTGGGTCTTTATTTACTGATAAGATAGTTGCAGTCTGATCTTTTGAATATGAACTTTGAAAAAATCTATATCCTTTATGATCAAGTGTGTTATTCATATAAATTTTATATTCTAATGTTTCATCAAGATCTTTATCATATACTTTAATATCACTAGAAAAAGAAGATGCAGAATTTGAACCTGGATATCTTTCTAAAGTAAATTTGTTTAATAAAAGAGCAAAAGGAAGTTCAATAATTTTTGATCCCCATTGTAGTTCTAATTCTATATTACCAATGTCAATTGTCTTTTTAAAACCTTCTGATGAACCACCTTTGCCTAATAATGTAATTTGTTTATTTTGATTTTTATAGTTTATTTCTAAAACTATTGCATGTAAATTTGTATTCTTATTTATCTTTTCTTTAGTCTTAGAAATCACTCCAAGTTTACCAAGTGCAGTAAATTCCGGAGTTATAAATCTTGTTTGTGCAACTGAGTATAAATAATAAGGTTTTAGTTCTTCTTTTGTATTAGCTTTAATTGAACCTAAAGGTTCCCCTTTTAAAGAAGAATAAGATATTTCTAAATTTGATTTTATGTAAACAATATTTTTATTTGTTAAAAAGTTTATAATAGGTTTTTTTGATTTTACATTTTTATTTAATGTAAATACAGCTAAAGCAGTATCAATAAATCCCTTATCAAATAATTCAAAATTACTAGCACCATCAAACTTAGTCACAATTAAATTAACAATAGCTTTTCCATCTTTATGATAAATAATTTTTTCTTCTGCATTTGGTATAAATTTTAAAAACTTTATATTTAAATTTTCGTTTAAAATAGTTAAATTTTCATCAAGATTAGTTTGAGAAAGAGAAGTCATTAAAACCTTATAATCTACTTCTTTTAATATCTCATCATTTTTTTTAACTTTTACTTGAATATATTCATCTGTTGAAAGCATACGGTTTTGCATTGAATTTTCAGGTATTGTCATTATGCCCTCATAGCCCATATACCTAGTTAAGCTTGCACCTAATAATAAAAATACTAAAGAGACATGAATCATCATTACAGTAAATTTATTTTTACTATACATTTTAAAATAAAAAATATTTACTATTACACTAATAGTTAAGAATACTAAAATAGCTTCGAACCAACTTGTTCCATAAATAAATGATTTAGCACCTAAAGGGCCAAAATCATTCTCAATAAATGTTGCAATTGCGCAAACAAATGCCAATAAAAGTAAAAGAACTATCATAAGTTCTAATGAGCTAAGTATTTTAATTAATTTTTTCATCTTTAAAACCTATATAATTTATAAAAAAGATTAAATTAGTGTTAATCTTTTTTATAAATTATATAAAGAGTGTATAAATACACTCTTTACATGTAATTGATTAATAAGAAGTTTTATCTTCTATATCTTTTGTAGATTCAGGATTATAAATACCCTTTTTTTCTGCTTCTTTTTTCCACTCAATTAAAAGTCCTTTTTGGAACTTTTTCTTCTCTTTTACTAATTTTTCAAATGGTAAACCAGTAATTTCTTGAGCAACCTTTTTTGATGTTAATGCAGGAGCAACATAATCAGAAGCACCATACTTAGCTAAAACTTTTGCAAGTTTTATTCTAGCATTACCAGCTTTTTCTAAAGAAGTACCTAACACTCTTAAAGTCTCTTCAGGAGCATGGAAGAATGAAGCATGTGATGCAACAGCGTAATCCCATCTCCATTGAGAATGTCTAATATCTTTTAAGATAGGAGCCATTTCTTCTTTATTAGCACCTAGTTCCCAAGCTTTTCCAGCTTCTAGATGTGCTGAAGCTAATTGCTTCATAGCTTTTTCGTGTAATTCATCTTTTCTTTTCTTTTTCAGAGCAAGATTACTAATTAATGACTCTTCACTTACTCTATGACAATTCATACAAGATTGCTCCATATTATCAAGTGGATTACCAATTTTGTGATCAGTATATTTAATTCCACCTTCTTGTTTATAAGGCATATGACAATCTGCACAAGAAACACCATTCTTACCATGTGCACCTGTTTTCCACATCTCATAACCTGGATGTTGTGCTTTTAACATTGGAGTTTTTGAAATTTTATGAGTCCAATCTTTAAATTCTCTCTCGTCATAGTACTCTTCCATATCTTCTACTGATTGCCCTTTTGACCAAGGTAAAGTAACAACACCAGCTTTTCCACCTTTTGGATTAGGAATTTTATCAAAATAGTACTCAACATGACATTGAGCACAAACAAGTGTTCTCATATCTTGATGCGTTGCATCTTTCATTTTTAAACTACCCTCTTCATCAAGAGCTTTTCCTAAAAATTTTCTTTTTACTTCAAGTTCCATAGTTTCAGTATTATGACAATCTACACAACCAATTGGATTTATAATATCTGAACCATATTTAGCCCATTTACCAGTATAATAGTCCATATCCCCTTCTTTATCCATCATTCTAACAACATCAGGAGATTTACAAGTCCAACATGCAGTTGGCATAGGACCAGTTTTACCGTCAACTGGACCACCAGTTCTTAAAGTATTTCTGTTATCTTCAATTGCATAAAGATGTCCTCTTGGTGCATTATAATCTTTTGCAAAACTATATCCTGCCCATAACACAACAAGTTCTGGATAATCCTTTAACATATCATGAATATCATCTTGTTTACCAGTCTTTTTCCAAGAGTCAAATTGTCTTGGATAATGTTTTCTAAATTCTTCATTTTTAGTTTCGAATTTATCAACTTTTGGCACTGAGTTAATTAACTCTTGTTCTTTTTTTTTCTCATTTATTGAACCTACTAATGCAGTCATACATCCAATTGCAATAATTGACGCAATAAATAAAAGCTTAAATTTGTTCATTCTTAACCTTTCTACTTCATCTTCTCTTTAACACCTATACTAAATGGACTTGATGTTAAACTTCTAACTTTTCCATGAGGAGTATATTTATGACACTCCCAACATTTTCTTTCACTATTCTCACCGCTGTGATATTTGTCCTCATTTGTAGCCATTGTCGAAGTTAATTTACTATGACAACGTACACAGTTTGCTTGAACACGATTTGCTCCATCTTCACTTATGTCAATATTATGCTCATAAGTATTTAATGTCATCGCTACTGAGTGATTCCATCCATCTATTGCTTTTGCAGTATATTTTTTAACTACATCTCCAACAGGTAAATGACAATCAATACATTTCGCTATATTCTTATGTGAACTTTTAGACCATGTTGCATACGCAGAATTCATCGCATGACAATTAATACATGCCTTTGGGTCACTTGATAAGTATGACAACGCCTTTGATGCATTTAAAGTGTAAACAAAAAGACCAATAGCAATAAGAAAAGCTAAAATAGAACCATAAATTACAATTTTATTCTTTTCCAATACCTCTCCTTTTAAATTACAAAAATAGTATAAAATTATTTAATCATAATTATTTTGACTCTAGTCAAGAAGACATATGAAGGCATAAAGATTAAACACACATTAAGTATTCCCTAAACTTAGGTCTTTATAAAAGACTAAAACAAAAATGCTATTTTATTGCTATTATTTTATATAAAATAATTATAATTTATTAAATTTAATATTTTAATTTAAATTTAAATTAAGTTATAAAAGTTGTTTTTTAGGGATTTATATCTAATAAAATTATAAAACTATAAATATATTTATTTTTATTATATTTTGTAAATATATTAATATTAAAAAAAAATTACATTCTTAAGTATAACTATTTCTTATAATATGTTTTTAAAAAGAATTTCAGAATTTGCAATTATTTTTACTTAGCTAAAACTTAAATTTTATATTTATATATATATTTATATTACATTTTATCTGATATTGCATTTTTTTTAAGTTCTATTTAATATTTTTATCTATTTTTTCACATATTGGTAATTTTTACTTTACCATGAATTAATTTTTATATTGATATTATCAAAAAAATTTCAAAGGATAAAAATGGCAAAAAAATCATTTTTTATATTTTTAAGTTTATTATTAACTATAAACTTAGCTTACGCAAAAACAAAAAATCATACTGGAAAAATTGTTGATTTTAAAGATGCTGGTTCTTATACATATATAAAAATCAAGAACAAAAATAACAGTTTCTGGGCTGCTATTATGAAAGTTGACGTTAAAAAAGGTGAAGTAATAACTTTAAAAGAACAAGTATGGATGAAAAACTTTAAAAGTAAAGTACTAAATAAGACTTTTGAGAAAATTTTATTTGCAGATATTGTTGGTAAAGATCAAAACTTAAAAAATGTCCATGGTATTCACGGGCAAAATGTAAAAAACAAACCAAAACCTTCATTTAATAAGGGTCTAGTTGTAGCAAAAGGTCAAGCTATTAAAGTTTCAATTAAAGATTTATATAAAAATAAGCAAAAATATAAAAACAAAAAAGTTCAACTTACAGCAGAAGTAATACAAGTTTCTAATAAAGTTATGGGAAATACTTGGGTTAAGTTAAAAGATAATAATTCATCTGTGATTTTTAGATCTTATAATGAAGATGAAAAGATAAAAATTGGAGAAACAGTAAAAGTTATAGGTACTATTAATACTGATATAGATTTTGGATATGGATATAAATATGAAGTTCTTGGTGTAAATGCAATATTTACAAAGCTATAAGGCATAAGAAGAAATAATATATCTTTCTTTTTATAAATCATAGATAGTAATACATATATTTTATACAACTGACGATAATAAGATTAAGTTGGAGTTTCTCCAACTTATCTTATATCAATTTTTAAGAGTGAACTAATCTTGTTAATTCTTCAGTAGAAACTTTGTGGAAGTTTAAATACTTATAAACACCCTCTTGGTTTTCTTCTGTAATTTTCTTAGGTACAATTTCCATGTACTCTTCTTTAGACGGTAATCTTCCAAGTAATGCAGCAACTGCAGCAACCTCAGCAGAACCAAGGTAAACTTGAGAACCCTTACCTAGTCTATTATCAAAGTTTCTTGTTGAAGTAGAAAATACAACTGCATTTTCAGCAACATTTGCTTGGTTACCCATACATAAAGAACAACCTGGAATCTCTAATCTTGCACCAGCAGCACCAAGAATTGAATAGTAACCTTCATCTGTTAATTGTTGAGCATCCATTTTTGTTGGTGGAGTTACCCATAATTTAGTTGGTACAGTACCCTCACCTTTAAGAACTTCACCTAAAGCTCTAAATAGTCCAATATTTGTCATACAAGAACCAACAAATACTTCATCAATTTTTTCAGTTGGTCTCTTTGGATCTGCTAAAATTTCAGTTAATGTTGCAACATCATCTGGATCATTTGGACAAGCTAAAATTGGTTCAGTGATTTCATTTAAATTAATTTCAATTACTTCACAATATTCTGCATCTTCATCAGGAGTGATTAATTCAGGATTTGCTAACCATTCTTTCATCTTGTCAGCTCTTCTTTGTAAAGTTCTAGAATCTTCATAACCTTCTTCAATCATTTTTTCAATTAAAGCTATATTAGAAGATAAGTATTCAATAATTGGTTCTTTATCTAATTGAACTGAACAAGCAGCAGCTGATCTTTCAGCAGCAGAATCAGATAATTCAAATGCTTGTTCAACTTTAAGATCTGGTAAACCAGAGATTTCAACAACTTTACCAGCAAAGATATTCTTTTTACCAGCTTTTTCAACTGTTAAGTGACCATCTTTGATTGCTTGATATGGAATAGCATTTACTAAGTCTCTTAAAGTAATACCTGGCTGCATTTCACCTGTAAACTTTACAAGTACTGATTCAGGCATAGTTAAAGGCATCATTCCAGTAACACCTGCAAATGCAATAAGACCAGAACCAGCTGGGAAAGAAATACCAATTGGAAATCTAGTATGAGAATCTCCACCAGTTCCAACTGTATCTGGTAAACATAATCTATTTAACCAAGAGTGAATAACACCGTCACCTGGTCTTAAAATTACACCAGCTCTTGATGTAATAAAATCAGGAAGTGTATGTTGTAATTTAATATCTGCTGGTTTTGGATATGCAGCAGTATGACAAAATGATTGCATAACCATATCAGCACCAAAACTTAATGCTGCAAGTTCTTTAATCTCATCTCTTGTCATTGGTCCTGTAGTATCTTGAGAACCTACAGTTGTACAAATTGGTTCAACATACATACCAGGTTTAACACCTTCAATACCACAAGCACGTCCAACCATTTTTTGAGCTTGAGTGAAGCCTTTTCCATTATCTTCTGGTTGAGTTGGTGTAACAAACATATCAAATGTTGATAATCCTAAAGCTTCTCTTGCTTTTGCAGTTAATCCTTTTCCAATAATTAAAGGAATTCTACCACCTGCTCTCATTTCATCAGTTAATGTATTAGGAGATATAGTAAATTCAGATACTACAGAACCATCTTTTAAAATTACTCCTTCATATGGTTTAACTGTAATAACATCACCAGTTTCAAGTTTTGAAACTGGAGCTTGAATAGGTAGACATCCAGAATCTTCTGCAGTGTTAAAGAAAATTGGAGCAATAATATCACCAATTACAACACCACCTGTTCTCTTATTAGGAACACCAGGAATATCTCTTCCCATATGCCATTGAACAGAATTGATTCCAGATTTTCTTGAAGAACCTGTACCAACAACATCACCAACATAAGCTAAAGGATGACCTTTTTCTTTTAAAGAAGCCATAGTATCTAATGGATTTTCCATTCTTGATTGTAACATTGCTGTAGCATGTAAAGGAATATCAGCTCTTGTGAATGCAACAGTTGCAGGAGATAAATCATCTGTATTTGTTTCACCAGGAATTTTATATACTGTTAAAGTGATTTCTTCAGCTAAAGCTGGTTTATTTGTAAACCATTCAGCATTTGCCCATGACTCAATAATTTCTTTTGCTTTTGCATTTCCTGCATCAGCTAAATCTTTTACATCATTAAATGAATCATAAACTAAAATAGTATTTTTTAATTGTGATGCAGCAGCATTTGCTACCTCATCAATCTTTAATGCATCAACTAGTGGAGTAACGTTGAATCCACCCATCATAGTTCCTAAAATTTCAATAGCTTCTATTTTCGAAATAATTGTACATGTAACATTACCTTGAACTATATCATTTAAAAAAGCAGCTTTTACATATGCAGCATCATCAACCCCAGGGTTAACTTTATTTTTAAACATATCTAAAGCGTATTGCTCATCTTCAACAGTTTCAGTTTTTAAAACTTCAACTAATTGAGCAGTTTGCTCAGCAGTTAATGCTAATGGTGGTAAAGCACCTTCTTGTAATCTTTCTTCAGTATGAACTTTATAATCAGTGATTAAACTCATATACTACTCCTAATTAATTTGTAGCGTTATTCTACCATAATGTTTCAATCATCAATGTACAATTTTTGTAAACCATTACACAATTTTTTATTCTATTAAAAAAGGTTACTAAAAGTAATAAAAAAGTTTTTAAAAAAGCCTAGTATTATTATAAGAAGCATATAAACTTAAATTTTCAAAGTTCTGATTTTCATTAATTATAATTGTTGAAAGTTTATTTTATTTTTTTTATGTAATATTCAATGTACAATTCTTGTACAAGCAAGTATTAAATGTACTTATACTTTTATAATTATTTTCTTAATATTTTAAATTAATAAAAATCTTTCTTTTGAATTTTTATTAAAATGATAGAATCAATAATGTATTTATATATAGTTATGAGGAATTAATATGTATTCATATAACTTCAAAACATATAACGAGTTATTTGACTTTATAACAAGCTCATATAACAATCCAAACTTTTTAAACTATTTATCTAATGAAAAATATAAATCAATATCAGTTAGTGACTTTAAAGAAAAAGTTATTTGTCTAGCTCTAGCATTAAAGAAAATAGGTATCAAAAAAAATGATACAGTTGCAATATTTACTAAATCATCACCATTTTGGTTAATATTTGATTTTGCAATTCATAAGATTGGTGCAATATCAGTTCCAATATTTGATAATATATCAACACGAAATCTCAACTTTGAAATCGAAGATGCAAATATCAAATATGTATTCATTGACTCAATAGAACGATTAACTGATATAAAACATAAAGTTACATTTATAACACATAATTTTTGTATAAAAGAAAAAGGTTTTTATAACCTAGATGATATTTTTGTTATGGATAGTGTTACTTGTAATATAAATGACCTAAAAAATGATATCCCAAATGAAGATGATATATTTTCCATCATCTATACTAGTGGGAACACTGGAACGCCAAAAGGTGTTAAGCTTACTCATAAAAATATAATAAGCCAAATTCATGATATTAACCAAATTCTTATGCTAGAAGAAGATGAAGTAATATTATCTTTATTACCATTAGCTCATATTTTTGAAAGAATGGTAATGAGCTTTTATCTAAATCGTGGTGTTTCTATATATTTCGTAGATGAGATAGTAAATGTCAGTAACCTTTTAAAAGTTGTTCGCCCTTCAATGATGACAGTAGTTCCTAGACTTTTAGAAAAAATATTTTTTAAAATAAAAATAAATATTGAAAAGAAATCCTTTTTATCAAAGATAATAGCTCAAAAAGCTTTTAAGTACGCATTAAATGAAAATATTGATAAAAACACTTTGTTATTTAAAATATTTGACAAAATTGTATATAGTAAATTAAGAGATATTTTTGGAAGCAAAATCACTAAACTTGTTTCAGGAGGAGCTTTATTAAATAAGCAGATATGTCAATTTTTTACAAATATAGGTATACCTATTTATCAGGGTTATGGTTTAACTGAAAGTTCTCCTGTTATATCAACAAACTTACCAAATAACAATAAAATTGGATCAAGTGGTAAAGCTATCCCTAGTGTTGAAGTAAAAATAGAAAAAGGTGAATTATTAGCACGTGGTCCATCTATTATGAAAGGTTATTTAAATAATAATGAGCTTACAAGCCAAACTATAGACAAAGAAGGATGGCTCCATACTGGAGACTTAGCCCAAATTGATGGAGAGGGGTTTATTTTTATTAAAAGCAGAAAAAAAGATATTTATAAATTATCTACAGGTAATTATGTTTCAACTATACCAATTGAGCAAGAATTAGCAAAGAATAAATATATAGAGTTTGCAACAGTTATTGCTAATAATAAAAAATATGTAACTTGCTTACTTTTTATAGATAAAGATATTTATTTTAATGAAATAATAAATAAAGAGTTAACATTAGAAGAGTATTATAATCAAGAGAAAATACAAAGTTATATTGAAAATCATATAGAAAAAATAAATAAGAAACTTAATGAATGGGAGAAAATAGTTAAATATACTATTGTTACAAAAGATATTTCCATAGAAGGAGGAGAATTAACTCCTTCTATGAAAATTTGTAGAAATACTATTGAAAACAAATATGATGATATTATAAATAAAATGTATTAGGAGTTTATAATGAAGGAGAGAATAGCTGTTATAGATGGACTAAGAAGTCCTATTGCAAAAGCTAATGGGGAATTAGCTAGTTTAAGTGCTGATTCACTTGGATCAATAATTGCAAAAGAATTAGTTTTAAGAAATAATATTGAATATGATAAATATGATGAAGTCATAATTGGAAATGTAGTCCAACCAATTAATGCTGCAAATATGGCTAGGGTTTTAGCTATTAGAGCTGGCTTTCCTGAAAGTACAATTGCATATACTGTACATCGAAATTGTGCATCGGGAATGCAATCAATTTCAAGTGCAATTGAAAAAATATATACAAATCAAGGAGAGATATATCTAGCTGGTGGAGTTGAATCTATGAGTAATATCCCACTACTTTATAATGAACAATTTAAAAATTTTGTTGTTAAATTATCTTATGCAAAAACTCTCTCAGAAAAATTAAAAATTCTTACAACATTTAAAGTAAATTTCTTAAAGCCTATCATTGGTTTACTAGTTGGATTAACTGATCCAATATCTGGTAAAATTATGGGAGTTACTGCTGAAAACCTTGCAAATGATTTTAAAATAAGTAAAGATGCTCAAGATCAATATTCTTTAAATTCACATTTAAAAGCCCAAAAAGCTCAAGAAAATGGAATTTTTAAAGATGAAATTCATCCAATTATGACAAAAGATTGCTCCATATTAGAAGATGATGGTATTAGATTAAATCAAACAATTCAAGCTCTAGAAAAATTAAAACCAATATTTGATAGAAACAGTGGAACTGTAACTGCAGGTAATTCCTCACAAGTCTCAGATGGAGCATCAATGTTAATATTAACAACTGAATCAAAAGCACTAAAACTTGGGCTTGAACCTATTGGATTTATTAAAGATTATTCTTATGCTGGATTAGATGCATCAAGAATGGGACTAGGACCACTTTTTGCAAGTAAAAAGCTTTTTGATAAAACTAATATAAAATTAAAAGATATAGATTTAATAGAATTAAATGAAGCCTTCGCGGCTCAAGTTCTTGCAAATATAGAAGCATTTAAATCAAAAGAGTATTTTAAAAAACATTTTAATAGTGATCCATTAGGTGAGATAAATCCTGACATTTTAAATGTTAATGGAGGAGCAATAGCTTTAGGTCATCCTGTAGGTATGAGCGGAACAAGAATTGTTCTTCATACTTTAAAAGAGTTAAAAAGAAGAAATTTAAAAACTGGTCTAGCTACACTTTGTGTAGGTGGAGGACAAGGTGCTTCTTTTTTAGTGGAGGTATAAAATGAAAAATTTAAACTTAAATATAGAGAATGAAATTGCAACTATTACCTTTGATTTAGTAAAGCAAAAAGTTAATAAACTTAGCTTCGAAGTTTTGGAAGAATTAAATACATTATTAAATGAAATTAAAAACGATTCTTCAATAAAAGCTCTAATACTGCAAAGTGCTAAAAAAAATATTTTTGTTGCTGGTGCTGATATAAAAGAGATTGAAGCTATGAAAACACCAAATGAAGTTTTTACTCAAATAATTAAAGGTGATGATATATTTAATAAACTCGAATCTTTGCCCTACCCAACAATTGCATATATAAATGGTGCTTGTATGGGTGGAGGTTTAGAGTTAGCTTTAGCTTGTAAATATAGAGTTGCAACTACAAATATAAAAACTAAATTGGCATTTCCTGAAATTAAACTTGGTTTTTTTCCAGGTCTTGGAGGTACTCAAAGGGCACCCAAAGTAATTGGTCTAATAAATTCATTAGATTTAATACTAACAGGAAAAAGTATTAACGCAAAAAAAGCTTTACGAATTGGACTTGTTGACGAAATATTTGATGACGGACAAAAAGAGTTTAAATTAAATAGATTTATTCAAAAATCTATTAATAAAGAGATAAAAAACAAAAAAATCTCTTTTGTAAACAAGCTATTAGAAAAATATTCAATTACTAGAGAATTTATCTATTATAAAACGTTAAAAAGTATAGAAAAAAAAGTAAATAGAGATTTCAATGCACCATATATGGCATTAGAAGTAATTAAACAGACTTTTAATAAACCTTTAAATGAAGGTATCATAATTGAAGCTAAAGCTTTTTCTAAATTAGCAGCTACTAAAGAATCAAAATATATGATTGAACTATTTTATCTTTTTGAAAAATTTAATAAAAATTTTAAAAAAACTCAAGATCCAATTTCAAATGTAGTAGTTATTGGTAATGGAGTTATGGGCAAAGGTATAATTTGGTTATTCTCTAAATTTTTAAAGGAAGTTAGAATCAAGCTAAGAAAAATTGAGCAAATGAACTCTATTTTCAAATCTATTTCTAAATTATACTCTTCATCAGTAAAAAGAAGAAGTCTAAGTAAAAGCGAAGTTGAATTTAAATTAAACAAATTATCTTATACCAACTCTTTTGATGGTATGAATAATACAGAATTTGCCATTGAAGCAATAATTGAAGATGAAAAAGAGAAAAAAGATATTTTTAAAAATCTTGAAGATACTTTAGATAAAGATGCAATAATTGCATCTAATACTTCATCTATTTCAATTGAAAAATTATCAAGTGAATTAAAAAATAAGAAAAATTTTCTTGGTGTTCATTTTTTTAATCCAGTTAATATGATGCCTTTAGTTGAAATCATTCCTTCAACTCATACTTCAAAAAAAACAATCAATAGAGTAAGAGAACTACTTATCTCATGTGGGAAAACACCAATAATAGTTGGTGATTGTGCAGGATTTATTGTAAATAGAATTTTATTACCTTATTTAAATGAGGCAGCATTTATTTTAGAAGAAGGTTCTAATATAAAAAAAATAGATAAGGTACTTAAAGATTTTGGTATGCCCATGGGTCCATTTACTCTAGCTGATACTGTAGGTATTGACATTGGATATAAAGTGGCAGAAATTTTAAATAATTCTTATGGACCAAGAATGCCAATTGCTCCTATTTTAAATAGAGTTTATAATGAATTAAAATTATCAGGAGCAAAAAAAGGAAAAGGATTTTATTTATACAATAAATTTTCAAAAAAAATAAATAATGAAGTAACTGATCCATATAATTTAAATAGACAATTTACTGACGAACAAATAATACAACGATGTATATATATAATGATAAATGAAGCTTCAAAATGTCTAGAGGAGAAGGTTGTTAAAAGTGCAGATATTATAAATTTTGCAATGATAACAGGAACAGGTTTTCCTCCTTATAAAGGTGGAATACTAAATTATGCTAATGATGTTGGTTTAAACAATATTCTAACTACTTTAAACGATTTATATAGCAGATATGGACTAAGATTTAAACCTTCTAAGCTACTAATTAAATTAGTTGAACATAAAAAGAATTTTAAAACAGGAGAAGAGTTATGGAATTTTTAATATTTTTAATTATCTTATCTATCCTTGGGTTTTATTCAATTCCTATAATCTATAGTTTAGTAATATTAGGAGTTTACTCATTTATATTTTTTAATATATCTTTAATACTATGGCCATTTATAATAGCACTTTCCGTTTTATTTAGTGCTAAGTCATTAAGAATTAAATATATAACGAGTAAATTAGTTGACTTTATAAATAAAAATAATTTGATGCCAAAAATTTCTCCAACTGAAGAAGCTGCATTACAAGCGGGAACAAACTGGATTGAATCAAACTTCTTTGAAGCAAAAGTAAATTTCGATGATATCAGTAGTGAAAAAGTCACCAAATTAACGCAAGAAGAACAAGATTTTCTAGATAAGGAAGTAAATGAACTTTGTGAGATGACAACAGATTGGGAAATTTTTCAAGATAGAGATTTAAGAAAAGATGTTTGGAAATATATAAAAGAAAAAAAATTCTTTGGTATGATTATTCCAAAAGAGTATGGAGGCTTAGGTTTTTCTGCAACTGCTCATTCACATATAATTGAGAAATTAGTATCACGTTCGCAAGTTTTAGCAATTACAATAATGGTACCAAATTCTCTTGGACCTGCTGAGTTAATATTAAAACATGGAACACAAGAACAAAAAGATAAATACCTTAAAGATTTAGCAAGTGGGAAACAAGTACCTTGTTTTGGTTTAACTGAACCAAATGCAGGAAGTGACGCAACTTCTATAAACTCAAAAGGTATTATCTTTAAAGCAGAAGACGGAAGTTTAAAAATTAGACTGAACTTTGAAAAAAGATATATTACGCTTGGTAATATTGCTACACTAATTGGACTTGCATTTAGATTACATGACCCAGAACATCTTTTAGGAGAAAAAGAAGACTTAGGAATTACTTTTGGTTTAGTTAATCACAAACTAAAAGGTGTTGATAATTCAAAACGTCATGATCCTCTTGGTATTCCATTTGTTAACTCTCCACTTTTTGGTAAAGATGTAGAAATAGAGATTAATGATGTGATAGGAGGAATTGAAGGAATTGGTAATGGTTGGCAAATGCTAGTTGAGTCATTATCAATTGGAAGAGGTATATCACTTCCTAGTGTAAGTTTAGGAGGTAGTAAATTTGCTTTAAATGTAGTATCCTCATATTCTAATATTAGAGAACAATTTGGACTTAGTATTAGTAATTTTGAAGGAGTAGAAGAAAAGATTGCGAAAGTTGCAGCTTATACATATATGTTAAATGCAGCAAGAAACTATACGTTAGATGCAATTGATAATGGAAGAAAACCTGGCGTTATAAACTCAATTATGAAATATCATGCAACAGAGAAATTTAGAGAAGTTATAAATGATTCAATGGATGTTTTAGGAGGAAGTGCAATTATTAGAGGTGAAAAAAATCTTTTAGCCCATGCATATTTTGCTCTACCTATTTCAATTACAGTTGAGGGAGCAAATATTTTAACTAGAAACTTAATGCAATTTGGCCAAGGATTAATAAAATCTCATCCTTATATTTATAAGCAAATATCTGCACTTAAAAATAATGATTTAGAAGAGTTTGATAATGCTTTTTTCTCTCATGTAGGACTTGCTATATCATCTATGTTTAAATCAATTACTTACTATCTTACTCGCGCATTTTTTGTAAAAACAAAAGGTGACTTTACAAGATATAAACAAAAATTAATATGGGTTAGTGCTGATTTTACATTCCTAACTAATATGGCACTTGCAATAATTGGTCCAGCTCTAAAAAAAAGAGAAAATATAAGTGCAAGATTTGGAGATATTCTTTCTTATAGCTATTTAATAACTTCAACTTTAAGAGAATTTGAAAAAAATCCAAATAAAGAGCATAAAGATTTAGTAGATTATATTTGTAATTATGCATTTAATCAAATCCAAATAGCAAGAGAAGAGATATTTAACAACATTGGAATATTAAAGATATTTATTCCTTTTATTAAACTAAATGCCATTGGAATAAAATCATCAGATAAACTAAACAATAAAATTGTTACTAAATTAAAAGATACTAAATTTTTAGAAAGTCTTACTAAAAATATTTTTATTTCAAATAATAATAAAGATAGCTTTACAAAACTTCAAAAAGCTAGAGATCTGAATATTGATGTAAAAGATACTTTTTTAAAAGTAAAACAAGCAGTAAAAGATAAAAGAATACAAAAAGATAGTGTTCCTATAATGATAAATCAAGCTTTTGAACTGGAGATAATCACAAAAACAGAATTTACAAAACTTAATAAAGCTTTTAAACTAAAACAAGACGTAATATCTGTTGATTCTTATAAAGTAAGCACATATAAGGAAATGAGATGAGAAAAGATTTATTACTAAATTCAAGTGGTATAGTTTTAAATATTTTAGAAAAAATATTAGACGCAGATATTGAATTAAAAGGCCAGGAAAATATTCCAAAAGATAATCCAATAATCTTTGTAGCTAATCATTTTACAAGAATGGAAGCATTGATTGTACCTTTTGCTATGTATGAATTAACAGGAAAAAAAGTTGGTGTAATTGCAGATGATTCTTTATTCAAAACATATTTTGGATCTTTTTTAAAAGATATTGGAGCAATGAAAAAATCTGATCCATTTAGAAATAATATTATGTTAGGTGATTTGCTAACAGCTTCTAAAAATTGGATGGTTTTTCCTGAAGGAAGAATGGTAAAAGCAAAAAATATAATAAAAGAAGAGAATCATTATTGTGTTAAGATTGATGATGTTTGTCAAAGAGTACATACAGGTTCAGCTTTCTTTGCACTTAGTTCACAGCTACTAAGAGAGAACTACTTTAATAAAAAAATAAAAAACTTTACAAAATTTAAACGAAAACATTTTATAAACGATTGTAATGATATTAATATCAATGAGACAATAATTGTTCCTATTAATATTACTTACTCAAATTTAAGAACAGGAGATAATTTTCTAACAGATATGGCTGTTAAATTTTTAGACAATATTGGAGAACATTTTTTAGAAGAGCTAGAAATTGAAGGAAATATAGCACTTAATTCAAAAATTACTATTCAAGTACTAGAAGCAATTAGTACAAAAGACATCTTAAAAGATTTTTATCCAAAAGAGTTAAATCAAATAAAAATAATCAATAAACATAGATATTCTTTAACTCACGATTTTATGACAAAAATATATAAAAGCTTGACTGTAAACTTTGATCACGTTTTTGCATTAACTTTATTTATGTTAAATAAAAAAAGTATTAAAAAAGATTATTTTAAAAAAATTCTATATTTAGCTGCTAATGCTATTAAAAAAAATTGTTTATTTTTTAATTTAAATTTAAATGGAGATATAATTAAGTTAATTTCTTATGAATCTTTCGATCCTTTCGAAAGTATATTAAAAGTTGCAATTAAAGATAATATAATTAGTGAAACTGGTACTGAATATTTAATAAATAAAGATAATCTATTAAATTCTTACACGCATCATAGCATAAGAATTAAAAATATATTAAGAGTTATATTAAATGAAATTTTAATTATCAATGATGTAAATAAAATAGTTAAAAACTTAGTTCAAGTCTCAGAAGAAGAAATTAATAAGAAACTCTACGAATTATTAAAAATAGAAGAGATATATGAATTTGAAGAAGATTATTTAAAATATATAAATGAAAAAGATATTAAACCAAAAAAGATTGGTATTCCTTATAGTTTTGAAAATAAAGATTCAGATACATGTATTATAGCATTGCATGGTTTTTCATCTGCTCCTAAAGAAGTTTTGGAACTATCAAAATTTATCCATAAAAAGGGTTTTAATGTATATGCTCCAAGATTAAAAGGTCATGGAACAAGTTCCAAAGATTTAAAAAACACTACTTGGGAAGATTGGTATTTATCTGTTTGTAGAGCAATTGCACTAGCTACATTAAAATATAAAAACATTTTTATTATAGGTTTTTCAACTGGCGGTTTATTAGCTTTATTAAGTACTAAAAAATGTTACAAACAAATTAAAGGAGTAATTTGTATAAATGCAGCGCTTAATTTAAATGATATAAGAATAAAAACTATTCTTCCTGCTATATCTTTTTGGAATGACCTTGTTGAAGCATTTAATGTTAATGATTATGCAAAAGAGTATATAGACAATAACTCTGAAAACCCAGAAGTTAATTATAATAGACATTATATTGATTCAATTAATCAATTAAATTTATTAATGAAAAAAACAAAAAAATATATACATAAAATAAAAACTCCAACTTGCATTATACAAGCTAAAAATGATCCCGTGGTAAACCCCTCTTCTGCATATGAAATTTATTCAAAGATAAAATCTGAGAAAAAAGATATATTAATGTTAGATTTAAATAATCACATTATTGTAAAAGGTAATAATACAAAAGAACTATTTGAAAAGATATACTCTTTTTTGATTTTTCTAGAAAAAGATAAATAAAACTTTATTAAAACTATCAAATATTGCATTATAAAATAATAAATCAATTCATTTAAAAAAAATATATATTAATTATATGTTATAATTAATTATGAAAAAAATAATTTTACTATTAATACCTTTTTTTTTAAGTATTAATATTTTTGCACAAGAAGTTGTAGCAAAATATAGTGTAACTTATGGTAAGTTTCTTAAATTAGGAATTGCAGAAACTAAACTTAATATTAAAAACAATGAATATAAAATAAGCATTATTGCGAAGACAACAGGAATGGCAAAATTTCTTTCAAATAAAAGAGTTGAGATATATGAAAGTTATGGAAAAGTAATAAATAATATTTTTATACCAAAAAAGTTTGTAAAAATAAAAAAAGATAGTCTAAAAAAAAGAATAAAAACATATACCTTTGATAGAAAGAATAAAAAAATATTACTACATTATTTACAAATAGGGAAAGAGAAAAGATTTAATCAAGATCACGAATACAAAACTATCGAAATTAATAAAGTAGAAGAATCTATTTTAGACTATTATGCAGAAAATGACATTCTATCATTATTTTTTAACATAAAGTTAAAGATACAAAAATTTGAAGATGGAAAAGAGTATACTTTAAATGCTGTTGGAGCTAATAAAACTAAAGGTGTTATAAATATTTTAATGCCTTCTTCTAAGCAACTTAAAAACATGAATAAAGTATTAAAAACAGAGGATAAGACTAAATTTACTGCTTATATAAATCAAAAGATTTTTCAAAGTAAACGTGGTGAACTACTTTTATCTTTAAATAATTATGGATTTTGTACTTTTGCAGTTTTAAAAGATGTATTATTATTTGGTGATATTGTTGGTAAAATGATTGAATTTAAAGTAAAAGATGATTAAAATGAATAATTTTATAAAATATATTTTTATACTATTTACTATTTTATTATTTACTGCTTGTACTCATAAGGCACCTATTACAAAAAGAAATCAAATGATTCTAATGTCTCAGTCTCAAGAATTAGCACTAGGTGAAAAAACATATAATAATACTCTTAAAAAATCAAAAGTAATCATAGGTACAGTTTATGCAAATAAAATAAAGGAAATTGGTTTTCGTATTGCAAAAGTTGTTAATAAAAAAAATTATAAATGGGAATTTAATTTAGTTAAAAATAAACAAAAAAATGCTTTTTGCTTACCTGGAGGAAAAGTAGTAGTTTACACAGGAATACTACAAGTAGCTAAAAACGAGCATCAATTAGCAACTGTTATCTCTCATGAAATAGCTCATGCATTAGCGCGTCATGGAGCAGAAAGAGTAAGCTCTAGTATGATTGCAAATGGAGTTCAAATAATAAGTAATATTGCATTAGGTTCAAAAGCTCCCCATTTAACGAAAAGTTTTAATATTGCCTACGGATTAGGTACCCAATATGGAATACATTTACCATATGGAAGATTACAAGAGAATGAAGCTGATGAAATTGGTATTCATCTTATGCATCAAGCAGGTTATGATATAAATGAGGCCTTAAGCTTTTGGGTAAATATGAGTAAAGGAAAAATAAATACTAATGAATTTTTTTCAACACACCCAAGCTCTAAAACAAGAATAAAAAATATAAAAAAAGTAATTAATAGTATAAAAAGAAGTTCATCTAGAAATACAAAGCAAAATTCAAATAATATAATAGGTAAAAAGATTAAGTAGCTTATATTTTTATAGAGACTAAGTAGAGAAAAACTCTACTTATGCCATATTTGTATATACAGCTTGAACATCATCATCGTCTTCAAGCTTTTCTAATAGTTTACCTATTTCTTCTTGTTGTTCTTCGTTAAACTCTTGAGGATTATTTGATATTCTTTCTAATTTGGCCTTTTTAAGTTCAATTCCTAAATCTTCAAAAGCTTTATTTAAAGTTCCAAAATCCTTATAATCAGCAGTAACTAAAACTAAACCATCTTCTTCTTCAATCTCTTCTAATCCAGAATCAATTAATTCTAATTCTAATTCTTCAATATCCATATCTTCAGTTTTATTAAACTCAAAAATTGCTTTTCTATCAAACATAAACTCTAATGAACCAGTTGGAGACATTGAGCCACCATTTTTATTAAAATACATTTTTACATTTGCTACAGTTCTTGTGTTATTATCTGTCGCAGTTTCTACAAATATTAAAGCACCATGAGGACCTTTACCTTCAAAATTAACGTCAGTATAATTAGCTGCATCTTTTCCCGAAGCTCTTTTGATTGCTGCATCAATGTTAGTTTTTGGCATATTTTCAGCTTTAGCATTTAATATTGCCGTTCTTAATGCAGAATTCATTTCAGGATCACTACCTCCTGCTTTCGCTGCCATTTCTATTGATTTAGCTAATTTAGGGAAAAGTCTAGACATTGCTCCCCATCTCTTCATTTTTGACGCTTTTCTATATTCAAAGGCTCTACCCATAAATAACTCCAATTTAAATTATAATTTTTTGCGATTATATCAAGTTTGATATTTTATCCTCATAAAATAGATTTTTTTAAAAATAAGCAATATCTTATTTTATAATAATTACAAATATTTCTTTATAAAGAAACTAAAGTTATTTAAGTTTTTTTTATAATTTATTTAGATATTATAAATGCTTTTATTTAAGTTAAAAGGTTAAAAATGAAAAATTTCACTATTTTATTATTGATAGTAATTACATTCAATGCTTGTACATTTACTTCATATCATAAGATAAATAATAATTTAGAATTTGAATATTTAGAAGAGAGTGAAAGAAAGACATACAAAATATTTGGTAAAGATAAATTTTTAAAAGAAGTTTCTAGTGTTGATTTAGATGATGATGATGATTTTTCTAATGAATTTAAAGATGAAGAAGAGTTATTTGATCCATTAGAACCATATAATAGAGTAATGACATCATTTAATGATTATGTATATATTAATTTACTAAATCCAGTTGCAGAACAATATAAGGATATTCTTCCTGAACAAGAAAGAGTTGGTATATCTAACTTTTTTCATAATATTACTTTCCCTATACGATTTGTTAATAATATACTTCAATTTAAATTTGCTTACGCAGGGGAAGAGTTATCTAGATTTGCAATAAATTCAACTCTTGGTATCTTTGGCTTTTTAGATCCAGCAAAAGAGTATTTAAATTTAAAAAAAAGAGAAGAAGATTTTGGACAAACACTTGGTTATTATGGACTTTCTGATGGTATGCATATAGTACTTCCATTACTTGGACCATCTAATTTAAGAGATTTAATAGGTTTAGTTGGAGATAATTACGTTAATCCACTAAATAATACTAGTTCATTAAAATATAAAATACCAAAAAGAACTGAACAAAATATAGCAGTATCAGTATTTAACAATATAAATAGAACATCTTTAAACTTAGGAAAATATGAAAACCTAAAAAAAGATGCATTTGATTTATATCCACTATTAAGAGATATATACAATCAAAATAGAATAAAATTAATTAAGGAATAAATATGTTAAAGAAAATTGTTATAATTTTCCTACTTATTACAAGTACTTGTTTTGCATTGGCTAAAACAGATATTAAAACACAAATGAGTAATAAAATTGATAAAGTTTTATTTATACTTCATAATTCTAATTTTCCAAAAGAAAAAAAAGGTGAAGAAATTATAAAAATCATGAACCCTATTTTTGATTATTCTTTAATGTCAAGATTGACTCTAGGAAAAGCTTGGAAAAAGATTAGCAAAGAACAAAGAACAAAATTTATACAACTTTTTAAAGAAAAACTAAAGGCATCTTATATTGAAAAATTAGATTTATATACAGATCAAGAAGTTAAAATTATTGGCTTAGAAGAGACTAAAAAAAACAGATTAAAATTAAAAACTCAACTTATTGGTAAAAGTGAAAATTTTGACATAAATTATAAATTTTATACAAAGAAGAATCAAAATAATTGGTTAATTTATGATGTTGATTTAATTGGAGTAAGTATAATAAAAACATATAAAGCTCAATTTAAAGGTTTTTTAAAAAACAAGTCATTTAATGAACTTCTTGTTAATTTAAAAATACAAAAACAATAGATTTATGATAAAGTATTTTTTTGATTTAATATTGAAAAACCCAATAAAAATACTTTTTTTAACTTTTTTTTCAATTTGTTTTTTAGGATATAATTCTTCAAAATTAGAAATAGATGCTTCGGCTGAAACACTTTTATTAGATAACGATAAAGACTTAAAATACTCTAGAGAGATAAATAAGCGATATTATAATCCTGAACTATTAATAATAACATATGAACCTAATGAAAATTTGTTATCAAAAAGCTCATTAAGTAAATTAAAAAAACTTAGTACTGATCTTACAAAACTGGAAAAAATTGAGTCTATTACCTCAATACTTAATGTACCTTTATTACAGTCCCCTACTCAAGAATTAAATAAATTAGTTGATAATATTAAAACTTTGGAAAATAAAAATATAGATAAAGATTTAGTAAAAACTGAGTTTTTAGAATCGGAAATTTATAAAAACAATCTAGTCAGTAAAGATTTTAAAACAACTGCAATTATTTTAAATTTAAAACAAGACAATAAATATATTGAGTTTTTAGAAAAAAGAAATTTTCTATTGATAAAAAAAAGATCAAATACAATAAGTAATAAAGAAGAAATACAACTAAAATCAATAAATATTGAATTTAAAAAACATAGAAATAAACAAAGAATTTTAAATCATAATACTATTGAAGATATTAGAAAGATTATTAATAAATACAAAAACAACAATACTAAACTTTTCTTAGGTGGAGTTGGTATGATTTCAGATGATATTGTAGGATTTGTTAAAAATGACTTATTGATATATGGTTCTACCTTAATAGTTCTTTTAATTTTAATACTATGGATTATTTTTAGACAAATTATTTGGATTATTTTACCAATAGTTATTTGTGCGGTATCAGTGATATCTACAACAGGAGCACTAGGTTTATTTTCTTGGGAAGTAACAGTTATATCATCTAATTTCATATCTTTACAATTAATTATAACTATTTCAATTGTTTTACACTTAATAGTAAGATATAGAGAATTAAGTAAAAAATATCACAAATCTAGCCAATATAAACTACTAATAAATACAATATTGTCAAAATTAAACCCATCTTTTTTTGCAATTGTAACTACTATTGCTGGTTTTGGATCTCTAGTTCTTTCAGAAATACAACCTGTGAAAAATCTTGGATTAATGATGAGTACAGGTATCGCAATTTCATTATTTTTAGCTTTTATTATATTTCCAACAATATTAATAATGATGAAAAAAATTCCAAATATAAATACCTCAAAACTAAAATTCAATATTATTAGTATGTCTCAAAATATAGTCAAGAATAATGGATCTTCGATTATTATTATAAGTATAATAATTCTTGCAATTAGTATTGTAGGTGCCTCTAAATTAATAGTAGAGAATAGTTTTATAAATTATTTCAAAACAAATACTGAAATTTACAAAGGGATGAAAGTAATTGATGAAAATTTAGGTGGAACTACCCCTCTTGATATCATTTTAAAATTTAATACTAATAGTTTAGAAGATAATTCTATTGAAGATGAAGATGAAGATGACTTTGATTCATTCACTGATGAATACGAAGATAATTCAAAGGATGAACAATATTGGTTTACTGAAGATAAAATGGATGTAGTTATAAAAGTACACAATTATTTAGAATCACTTCCCGAAATAGGTAAAGTTCAATCTTTAGCTACCTTACTGAAAGTTGGTAAAGTATTAAATAAAGGTGAAGACTTAGATGGTTTTATGTTAGCACTTTTATATAACAAACTTCCAATAGAATACAAAAAAATAGTGTTAGACCCTTATGTCAATATAGAGCATAATGAAATACGAATTAATACTAGAATAGTTGATTCAAATCCAAATTTAAGACGAAATGAACTTATAAATAAAATAAATTATGATCTTAAAAATATAATTAAAGATGATTCTATTGAATATAAACTTTCAAATCTTATGATTTTATATAATAATATGCTTCAGTCGCTGTTTAATTCTCAAATATTAACTCTTGGTTTTGTAGTTTTAATTTTATTTATAATGTTTTTAATACTATTTAGATCATTTACAATTGCATTTATTGCAATTCTAGCTAATATTGTTCCTATCTCCATAATTTTTGGGATAATGGGCTTTTTAAGTATTCCTCTTGATATTATGACTATTACAATAGCTGCTATATCTATTGGTATTGGAGTTGATGATACTATTCATTATATACATAGATTTTATGAAGAATATAAAAAAGACCATAACTATTTAAACGCTATGCAAAGATCTCATGACAGTATAGGATATGCAATGACTTATACATCTTTAGTAGTCATTGTTGGTTTTTCAATATTAGTATTGTCAAATTTAATTCCTACAATATATTTTGGACTACTAACTGTTATTGTTATGATTACAATTTTAGCTTCAGCTTTATTGTTACTGCCTAAACTTTTAATTATGCTTAAACCTTATAAAATTAAAAAACACTACAATGTTTAAACAAAATATCCAATGTCCTAATTGTAATAAAGCAATAACAATATTATTAGATATAAATAATCAAACTTTTAATTCTATTATTCGTAAATGTGAACTATGTTTTAAATCAATAGAAATAGATTATTACTTTGAAGATAATGAAATAAAAACATTATCTTATAATAGTAAAAAGTAAAATAATTAAATGAATATAGCTATATATTGCGGTTCTTCGCTTGGCCATAATAAAATTTATCAAGAAAAAGCTAAAAAAGTTATACATTATTTAGCAAGTAAAGAAACAAAAATAATATATGGTGGGGGAAATACTGGACTAATGGGTATTATTTCAAATGAAGCTATATCATTAAATATAAATATAATTGGCGTAACAACTGAAATGTTGTCATCATTAGAATTTGAAAACACGCATATAAATAAACTACATAAAGTTTCAAATATCAGACAAAGAAAAGAGATGATTGAAAAGCTAAGTGACGCTTTTATAGCTTTGCCTGGAGGTTTTGGAACATTAGAAGAAATAAGTGAAGTTTTTACCTCCATTCAAATTTCTTCACATAACAAACCTTGTGCAATATATAATGTTAATGGCTATTTTGATAAATTAATTGAATTTTTAAAAAGCTGTAAAGATGAAGGTTTTTTAGAAGATGAACATTTAAACTCATTAATTATTAGCGATGATATAAACTATATTTATAACTCTTTTTTAAAATATACAGCTCCTAAAAGTAACTGTGAATTAAATAAAACCAGTAAATAATTAATAAATAATTACTTAAATAAATTTTCTACTTATTAAATATTTATTTACAACACTTATATTAAGGTACAATTAGAATTATTAATAATTTTTAAGTAAAAGATTATTATAT
>JAAETO010000258.1 GCA_024228275.1 Arcobacter sp. | reverse complement strand
TTTCTTTTGTACTTAAACTTGCATCAGGAGTTTGTGGCGAGATAGCTATTAGTTGCGTATCTAAATCTTTTAATTCATCGTTGATATTTTTTAAAGCTTGTAATTCTAAATTACAATATGGGCACCATAAACCTCTATAAAAATTTAGTACTACAAAATTATTGTTTTCTAGAACATCATCTAATGAAATTTTTTTATTTAAAGCATTTGGCAAAGAAAAGTTTTTTGCACTATCATTATTTTTTAATGCATTTTTGCTAATTTTTTCTTTTTCTAAAACTTTTGTGGCATTTAGCATAATTTCTTGAACTTCTAGTGGAACCTTTTGTATAAAACTATCTTGGTAGTTTTTAATTTCATCTAATAATTTTGACATTTTTCTTCCTTTTTTATTTGTTGATATATACAAACCAACTGGTTGGTATTTTGGAATACTATCAAAATACAAAATAACTGTCAAGTTTTTTAAAAAAATATTTACTTATTAATGATTTCTATGCTTTCTATTGTATCTTTTTGCTCTATAGGTATAAACTTTTTAATGTCTTTATTATCTTTAAGATCTGAACCTTTTTTATTTAAAACTGTCCCCAGTCCTATAAGCATATTTAAAGAATTAGATTTAGTAAGTGAATCTTCTTTTCCGCCATGCATATCAATTTTTGGCTTTTTTTCGTAAGCGTAAATATTTGTTGATACTGCATATATTATAAAAAGTATTGATAGTGATGTTTTTCTCATGATTGTTTCTTTTCCTTAAAGTTTTTGTACATTGCGTAAAGTGTTATTATTATCCAAAAAATCTCAATAATAAATGAACCTAAATTAAAATGTACAAATAAAGATATTAATAGTAATATTGCACCAATTAGGTTTAAAAATTGATAAGTAAATGAAGTTATACTATATTTTTTAATTTGTAATAAAGCGTAAGCCCAAACAATAAAAAGCATACCTACAAAACCAATAAATTGATATATATCCAATTATAATCCTTTTATAATTAAATTATACTATTCTAAAATTAAATTAATAGAATCTTTGAGTATTTTGTATTCTCTAAGATATTATTTGATAAGTTACGTTTATATTATTTAAAGTGAACATATGACAACAGAAATTTCATTAGGTTTTTTAACGTTTTTTACTTCAACAGTAGCAGGAGTGGTTGGTATTGGTGGAGGAATGATGTTAATAGCTATTTTACCATCATTTTTACCTCTAAATGCTTTGATTCCAGTTCATGGACTAACTCAAATGTCTAGTAATTTTAGCCGTGCAATTTTTGGATATAAAGATGTTCAAAAAGAAGTTATACCAAAGTTCTTATTAGGTTCTATTTTTGGAATATCATTTTTTGCATCTATTTTATATTTTATTTCATTGGAATATGTGCCTTTATTTATAGGTATATATATTTTACTTTCACTATGGAATAAAAAGTTTAATGAAAAAATCAAGAGATATGAGAGTTACTTTTTAGCAGGTTTTTTTCAAACTGGACTATCAATTGTTGTTGGTGCAACTGGACCTTTAACTATGACTCTTTTATTAAAAGATTATAAAGACAAAAATGTAGTAGTTTCTACTGGAGCAGCTTTAATGAGTATAACTCATACCTTAAAAGTTTTTGTATTTATGTTTTTTGGTTTTGTATTTTTTGATTATATTGGTATTTTAATTGCTATGATTATTGGAGCTGTGAGCGGAAGTTACGTTGGTACTAAACTAAGGGATAAAATAGATGGTAAAAAGTTTTTATTTGCTTTAAAAGTCTTACTATCTTTATTGGCAATAAAACTAATAATAAGTTTATTTATTTAAAATAGATATACTTAGTTCTAATTAGGTATATCTTATTTTTTAAAGGAAAAATTATTATGTTAAAAGGAATTATTACACTTTTAGTATGTCAATTTTTAGGAGAGTGTTTAGCTAAACTTTTTGATTTACTTGTACCAGGTCCAGTAATTGGTATGCTTATATTACTTTTGTTTTTACTTATAAGAAAAGAAAGTTTTAAAAGTCTAGATAATGCAGTTTTTATTCATTTAAAATATTTACCTATGCTTTTTATTCCAGCTGCTATGGGAATAATCACTCAAATAGATATTATTACAAAAGAGTTTTGGGCAATATTTGTATCTTTACTTTTTGGAACAATTATAGCTATTGCTTTTTGTGCAAAACTTATGGATTATTTAACTATAAGAAAAGAGTCTAAAAATGAATATTGATGCTCTAATACAATATATTATATCTACTCCTCTTGTTTGGTTAATTCTAACTCTTGGATCTTTTAAAATAGGAATTATTATATACGAAAAATTTAACAAACATACTCTTTTACAGCCAATTGTAATTTCCTATTTGATAATTATGTGTACTTTAATTTTTACAGGTGTGTCATATGAAGAGTATTTTAAAAGTGTAGAGATAATTCACTTTTTTTTAGGACCTGCAACAGTAGCTTTAGCTTTACCTTTGTATAATAATTTAAAGTATATAAAATCACTTTTCTTAACTATTATAATGACTCTTATCATTGCTGGAACTTTTTCAATTATGATTGCAGTTTTAATGTTATGGATTTTAGATGCAGAACTTCCAACTATTTTATCTATGACAACTAAATCAATAACTGCTCCAATAGCTATTATTACCTCAGAACAAATTGGTGCCATACCTTCTCTTGCAGTTGGTTTTGTAATTATTACTGGAATTATAGGAGCCTTATTAGGAACTACAATATTCAAAATTATGAAAATTAAGAATGATACCTCAAAAGGTTTTGCTTTAGGTCTCATTTCTCACGGAATAGGAACTGCAAGAGCAGTAGAAATATCAGAAAAGGCAGCTGCCTTTTCTGCTTTAGCAATGGGTTTAAGTGGAATAGTCACTGCTATTTTTTTACCTTTGATACTAGAATTTTTATTTTAAAAAAGGTATTTTATAATGTTTAAAAATTTATTTAAATCTCGTGAAGCACTATTATACATTATGTCCATATCAATGGTTTTTTCTTTTTCTGCTTGGATGAGCCTTTTGAATAATTTTGTTATTGAAGTTGCATCTTTTGATGGAAGTCAAATTGGTATACTTCAAAGCTTAAGAGAAGTTCCAGGTTTTCTTGCTTTTACAGTTGTTCTTGTACTAATATTTGTAGCACAACAAAAATTGGCTTATATTTCTATGATTTTATTAGGTTTAGGAGTTTTATTAACTGGATTTTATCCTAGTGCATTAGGTTTATATATTACAACTGTTATTATGTCAATTGGATTTCATTATTTAGAAACATTAAATCAATCCTTATCTTTACAATGGTTAAGTAAAGAAAAAGCACCTATAATATTAGGAAAAATCACTGCCGCAAAATCTTTTACTTCATTAATAGTCTTTGTATTAATATTTTTTATGATGAAATTTTTTTCTTTAGAGTATAAATATGTTTATGTTTTTTTTGGTTTGATAACTTTATTTACTGGTATTTTAGCTTGGATATTATTTGAACATTTTAAAGAAGATGTAGTTCAAGAAAAAAAAATAGTTTTAAAAAAAGAGTATTGGTTGTTTTATGTCTTAACTTTTTTTGCAGGAGCTAGAAGACAAATTTTTGTTGTATTTGCAGGCTTTTTATTAGTTGAAAAATTTGGTGTTGATGTTCATAATATGGTTGCATTACTTTTTATAAACTCTATTCTGAATATGTATTTTGCACCCAAAATAGGAAGGTTTATAGCAAATTTTGGAGAACGAATTACTTTAAGATTAGAGTATATTGGACTAATGCTTGTATTTATATCTTATGCGTTTGTAGATAATATTTATTTTGCTTTTTTTCTTTATATTTTAGATCATGTTCTTTTTTCTATGGCAATAGCACTTAAAACTTATTTTCAAAAGATAGCTGATCCAAAGGATATAGCAAGTGCTAGTGCTATTAGTTTTACAATTAATCATATTGCTGCTGTATTTTTACCAGTTCTTCTTGGACTAGTTTGGTTATATTCTCATTCTTTAGTATTTATTATTGGAAGTATTATTGCTTTCGCTTCTTTTTTATTTTCTTTTTTAATTCCACGAAACCCTGAACAAGGTCTAGAAACTATTTTGAAAACTAATTTAAAACAAGTTTGACTTTGTTCCTAATTTAGATAATCCATTTGTAGGAGTATATTTAAATGTTAGTTTGAAATTTAAACATATGATGATTGTAAAGATAAAAGATTACTTTAATATTTTACTTTGTATTATATTTATTTATATTATATAAGGCATATTATGAATCTAAATTTGCTTGATAGAAATAGTAATGCGTCAATTATACTTGCTGGTATTTTAGCTTTAATAGTAGGAGTAGGAGTATCTAGATTTGTTTTTACTTCACTTCTACCTTTTATGCTTGAAGATTATTTAAGTATTACTTTTGCTGGAGTGCTAGCCTCTTTAAATTATATTGGATATTTAGCTGGTTCTATATTTGCTATTTTTATTAAAGATATAAATTCAAAAGTTAAATATTTTAGAATAGGTATGCTCGTATGCGTTGTAACTACTCTTATATTAGGTATTAGTACTAATGATTTTATTTGGTCTATTTCTAGAATAATTGCAGGATTTGGTGCTTCTATGGCATTAGTAGTTGGGTCTGCAATAGTAATGACAAAATTAAAAATGGAAAGTAAAACAAAAGCTATGGGAATACATTTCTCTGGTATTGGATTTTCTGTTTTAGTAACTGATTTAATTTCAAGAGCTGTATTTGCATATGGCGAAGACTGGAGAATGGCGTGGATTGTTTTAACTACTTTTGGATTCTTTGCAACTATTTATAGTATATATATTCTTTCTTTTGATAAAAAAATACAAGAAAATGTAATAAACTATGGATTCAATAAATCATTATTTTCACCTTTTGTTATCTTACTTATAATTGCCTATTTTACTGAAGGTGTAGGTATGGTAGTTCAAGGAACCTTTTTACCTGATATTATAAACTCTATTGAAGGACTCAATGGATATGGAGCTTATACTTGGACTATAGCAGGTCTTGCTGGTATTCCATCTTGTATTATTTGGATGACATTAGCTTCAAAAAAAGGAAGTGTAAATATTATAATCATATCTATGCTTCTTCAAGTAATTGGCATATTAATTCCAGCACTTACCACAAATATGTACTTAAACCTATTTTCCGGAGTTTTATATGGAGGAACTTTTGTAGGGCTTGTTGCGCTTTTCATGAATTTAGGAGGAAAATTATCAGGTTCAAATCCAGTTATATTAATGGGAGCACTTACTACTTCATATGGAATAGGGCAAGTTGGAGCTCCATTATATAGTGTAAAACTAATTGAAATTTTTGGAACTTATAATATTGCACTTTATGTTACAGCTTTTATTGTATTTTCTGGAGCTATATTATTGTTTTTTGCAAAAAATATTATGAGTGATGAACAAAAGAAACTTTAACAAGGAGATTAATACAAATGCCAATTATAAATGTAAAAATGACTCACGAAGATGGTGGTGCTACAAAGGAACAAAAAGAATTATTATCAAGAAAACTAACTGATGCTTTTTTTGAAGTCTTTGGACGAGGCAAAAAAACTTGCATAGTACTAATTGATGAAGTAGATTGCGATAATTATTCTATTGGTGGAGAAACAATTACTAATATTAGAAAAAAAGAATAATATATATTTATATTAAAAGTAGCCTAATATTAAGTGGTATTTATAAATAAATTTTTTTGATACTGCACATATATCTAATAATATCGAGTTGATTTCATCAAAAAATGTTTTTTGAATATAAGAATTTGATAAATTTGACATAATAAATCCTTTTTATATTTGTATATTATAATAAGAATTTTTAAAAATGTAAAGAAAATATATGTAGTAATTAAACTTTACAACAAATAAAATAGTTAAAAAATAAAAAAATGTTTATTATTGGATTAAAACTTAAGAGCAATAGAGATATAAAACAGATATATCATTTATGAATATATTTATAGCTAAATAGATGCTCAAGTACTTTTAAGATGATGAGAAGGTCATTTTATACATTAGCTACTAATAAAAGAGTCTATGATATTGTATTATAATAAGAACTATTTACAAAAGAGGAATTTAATAAACTTCTTCATTCAAAAAATGTGGTAAATAACTATTAAAGGAAATACATGAAGGTTACAATAATAAATACGGGTGGTACATTTAATAAAAGATATAATCCTATAAAAGGACAACTTGAAGTTCCAAGTGATAATATTGCTTTAAATAAGATAATAGCATCTTGTCATAATGTAGATTTTGAAATTAAGAATATTGTCTCAAAAGATAGTTTAGATATTACACATAAGGATAGACAAGAGCTAGTTAATGAAATTAAAAACACAAATAATAAAAAAATAATTATTATTCATGGTACAGATACTATTGATTTGTCTGCTAAATTCATAAAAAGTAAAATTATCAATAAAAAAATAATTTTTACTGGTTCAATGGTACCAATGAGTATTGATGAGGTTGAAGCAACTATGAATTTTTCAAAAGCCTTAGGATTTTTAAGTGCAAAGCCAAAAAATGGAGTCTATCTTGCTATGCATGGGGTTGTTATTGATGAAGAAAAACTAAAAAAAGACAAAAGAAAAGGCAAGTTTTTAATAACAAAATAAAAAAGTTTAATTAATATATGCTTAAATTTAAGTTATAATTAATTTTACTACATATATAATAAGGTAATTACAAAATGTGATTGTATCTTATTTAAAAGGAAAAAAGATGAACGAATTAATTTCTTCAGTGTTATCTGCAGCTAGCCAAATCTTAGAATTCTCTGCATATTCTGGTTGGTGGCCTTGGGGCTGGTAAAAGCCATTTTTTATTTACATTAAAAATTATATTTTAATGTAAATAAAATCTCTCTACCTTTTGTAAAGGCTCCTTTATAAAAGTCTACTAATGTTGAACCTGCTGGAATTCTATTATCTTTATCTAGAATATTGTTAATATTTAAATTTAAAGACATATTTTTACTATATTTATAAGCTATATTTGTATTTAGATTTATATTATTTTTTATATCTTCTCCTATTCTTTGATTCATATTATTCATTGGTG
>JAAETO010000257.1 GCA_024228275.1 Arcobacter sp. | reverse complement strand
TATATTTTTCTACCTCTTGGAGCTGCAAAATCTGTTCCTAAATGAGCTCTATATCTTTTTAAAACAGGATGCCATCTTTTTTTAGTAAATCCACTTGATATTCTACTATAAGACAAAGGTATTTTAAAAAAATATGTTTTTGTAAAACCTTTACCCGTTTGATCATAATATTTATCATCTTTATCATTTTTAAATCTATAAAATTTCTTGCCTGAGATTTCTACCATTGCAGATTTTATTATAGGTTGTCCCAAAGGTCTTCCCAAAAGTGATTTTTGTGTGTATTCTATAGCAATAAAGTCATTTTTTTGCATTTTTCTAAAATTTGCAGAACCTTTAAATATAGCTTTTAAATTTGCAGCTAGAGCTGCACTACCTGTAGCTTTTTGTAATTCCATTGATACTGAACTTCTAATTGGAATTGCAATAGTCTCAGTGTATTCTTGATAGCTAATAGCCTGAGTTTTAAATTTATAATTATTGTCAGAATCTTTGTATATATGAAGTTGAATCTCTTCTGATATTGGTATTAAAACTTGATTTAAGCTACCATCTTCATCCTCCATTAAATAGTAATATCTCTCAGCAGTTATTTCAGAACATAGCTCTTTATCCTCTTTTTCAAGATCAAAATATAATTTTTGAGGAATTGAATATTTTTCTAAGAAAGTTAAAAAGGTTTCACCTTTAGGCCATTTTGACTCTTGTACTTCTGTTGAGAAAAGTGTTGATAAGACTAGCATTATACTTAAAATGATTTTTTTCACGATACTTCTTTATAAAAAAATTAGAGGACTTATTATACAATTAGCAACTTAAATAATATATAAAGAATCAGGGGAATTAAGTGAAAAAGATCTTATTATTTGCAATAATAATCTCTAATGTTATGATTGCGGATTTAGTTGATGTGTATAGAAGTAAAGGTTTAGATGCGGTAAAAGCTCAACTTGAAAAAGAGCTTACTAAAAAAGATTATTGGCAACAGTATTTAGAAGATAAAAAAGTAGATTACGGTTATTATGAATCTAAAAAGTTTTTAATCTTAGCTCAAAAAGGTGCAAAAGAGTTATCTTTGTTTAAAATTGATAAATCAGATTATGATTTAGTTTTAAAAGATAATGTAATTTTTGGTGAAAAAGAGGGTGATAAACAATTAGAAGGTGATTTAAAAACTCCTGAAGGTGTATATGACTTAACAAAAAAACTTACAAAACTTGATCAGTTTTATGGTCCTTTAGCTTTAGTTACGTCTTATCCAAATACATTTGATAAAACTTTAAATAAAAAAGGGCATGGAATTTGGATACATGGTATGCCTTTTGATAAAAATAGAGAAGGATATACTAAAGGTTGTATTGCTTTAGATAATCCAAGACTAAAAGAATTAGATAAGAATATTGAATATAATAAATCTATACTTTTAATTTCAAATGATAATTTTAAAAAAGCTTCAAAAGATGAAATTAGTATAATCTTATCTTCAATTTTTAAATGGAGAGAAGCTTGGAAAAATTCTGATATTGATGAATATTTAAAATTTTATTCTAAATCTTTTAAAAGATATGATGGTATGACAATTAATCAATTTAAAAAGTACAAGAGTACAATTTTTTCTAGAAAAGAGAAAAAGAAAATTGAGTTTTCTGATATAAATATTTCTCCTTATCCGAATTCTTTAAATAAACAGATGTTTAAAGTTGAAATGCATGAGAAATATAAAACTAAGTACTATAGTTTTATTGGTAAAAAAGAACTGTTTTTAGAGATTAAAAACAATAAGATTAAAATCTTAGCAGAAGGATAAAATTAAATTGATCTGCTTAGATTTTAGTTAATTTATTAAAAAATTAATATGATTTAAAATCTATTTTTATAAATACTTAATCAATAATTAGTTAAAATCGCGCTTAAAATATACTCAATTAAGGCAAATTATGCAAAAAGAGATGAATCTTGAAGAGATAGCATTAGCTCACTCTCTTACACTTGAAGAACTTGAAAATATTAAAGAAATTTTAGGAAGAGAACCAAATTATGTTGAAATTGGAATCTTCTCTGCAATGTGGTCTGAACACTGTTCATATAAATCTAGTAAAAAATATTTAAATGGTTTTCCGACAAAAGCTCCTTGGGTTATACAAGGTCCAGGAGAAAATGCTGGTGTAATTGATATTGGTGATGGATATGCAGCGGTATTTAAAATGGAATCACATAATCATCCTTCATTTATAGAACCTTATCAAGGTGCAGCAACTGGAGTTGGTGGAATAATGAGAGATGTATTTACAATGGGTGCAAGACCTGTTGCTTCTATGAACCTTATTCAGTTTGCAGGAATTGAAGGTGATAGTGAAATTGCTAAAAAACACAGATTTTTATTAAGAGGTGTAGTTGCTGGTATTGGTGGATATGGTAACTGTATGGGTGTTCCAACTATTGGTGGACAAACTAACTTTGAAGAGTGTTATGCTGGAAATAATTTAGTTAATGCGTTTAATTTAGGTATTGCTAAAGCTGATGAAATCTTTTATGGTAAAGCAGAAGGTAATGGAAACCCAGTTATGTATGTTGGCTCTAAAACTGGTAGAGATGGTTTAGGCGGAGCTGTTATGTCTTCTGCTTCATTTGATGAAGATTCTGAATCAAAAAGACCAACTGTACAAGTTGGTGATCCATTTACTGAAAAACTTTTACTTGAAGCTTGTTTAGAACTTTTTAAAGAAGATTTAATTATTGGTATTCAGGATATGGGTGCTGCTGGTCTTACATCATCTTCTTTTGAAATGGCAGGACGTTCTGATTCAGGTATGATTATGCACTTAGATAAAGTACCTTCTAGAGAAGAAGGTATGACTCCTTATGACTTTATGTTATCTGAATCACAAGAAAGAATGCTTATTTGTGCTAAAAAAGGTAGCGAACAAGCAATTATTGATATTTTTGAAAAATGGGAATTAGATGTTGCTGTTATTGGTGAAGTAACGAATACTGGAAATATGGAATTATTTTGGCATGGTGAAAAGTGTGCAGATATTCCTGTTCAACCAGTTTCTGAAGAAGCTCCAATTTTAGATAGACCTACTTCAAAACCTGAGTATTTAAATGGAATTGAAAATGTTGATATGAGTAAAGAATTTTCTAATCAAGTAGTATTTGACAAACTTTTTTCAGATATGGAAGTTGTAGATAAATCTTGGGTTTATGATCAATATGATTCTATGGTACAAACAAATACAGTTAAAGGTCCAGGAAAACTTGATGGTTCTGTAGTTAGAATTAAAGAGACAGGTAAAGCTTTAGCTATGAGTGCTGATTGTAATACAAGACAATGTTATATAAATCCTGAATTAGGAGCAGCAGCAGCTGTTATGGAATCAGGAAGAAATGTAGCAATGACAGGGGCAACTCCAAAAGCAGTTACAGATTGTCTAAATTTTGGAAATCCTCAAAATCCTGAAGTTATGTGGCAATTCGCACAAGCTTGTGAAGGTATAAAAAAAGCTTGTAAAGAGTTAAATACTCCAGTTATTGGTGGAAATGTATCATTATATAATGAAACTAACGGTGTAGGTGTTTTCCCCACTCCAGCTATTGCAATGGTTGGAGTAAATGATGATGAAAATAAAGTATTACCATCTTGCTTACAAGAAGATGGGAATATGCTATATATACTAGGAGATACTAAATCTGAATTTGGTGGATCTTTATATATGAAGAAATTACATGATAAAGTTGCAGGAGTTCATCCTGAAGTTGATTTTAATAGAGAGTTAACTTTATGGAATACTGTAATTGAAGCTAATAAAGCTGGATTATTAAAGTCTGCAAAAGATGTAAATGTTGGTGGATTAGCAATTGCTCTTGCAAAAATGGCTGTTGTTGGAGATAGAGGACTTGAAGCAAATATATCTTTAGAAGAAGATAGAGATATCTTTTCTGAATCTTTAAGTAGAGCTGTTGTGGAAGTATCACCTGAAAACCATCTAGAATTTGAAAAGATTTGTCAGAAGAATGAAATTGTTCACTCAAAACTTGGATTAGTAGGTGGAGGAAAAGTTTCTATAAATGATATCTATAAAGAATTAGACTCTTTAAAGAAAGTCTACTTTAATAAATTTAGAGAGGTTATTGAACAAGATTTATAAAATATAAGGAGGAAAATCTTATGAACGCTGATAGAGAATATACTTTTGTAAAACAAATGATTTGGTTGTTGTTTGTTGTAGTAATTTTTTTAGCAATGGCCTTAGGATATTTTATTTATATATAAAATCTATTTTTAAACTTACAATAAAAAAGAGCTATTAAGCTCTTTTTTATTTATTTACTTTTCTTATATCTTCTAAATATATACTTAAATTTAAATACTTTCTATTATGTTATATGTAAATTTTAAAATCTAAATAATTGAATACTATTAATGCTTGTTCTGTAAAAGCGACTTATAAATAAAATTTAATTATAATCGCGAGATAAAACTACATTTAAAGAAATTAAAAAGGTAAATAGTAAATGAGAGCATTAATCAGTGTTAGTGACAAAAGTGGTGTTGAAAACTTTGCAAAAGAGTTAGTCAAATTAGGTTATGAAATTATTTCAACTGGTGGAACATATAATAAGTTAAAAGATGCTGGAGTTGCAGTAATTGAAGCTAATGAAGTTACTAAGTTCCCAGAATGTTTTGAAGGAAGAGTTAAAACTTTAAACCCTTATATTCATGGTGGAATATTACATAGACGTGATAAACAGTCTCATTTAGATCAAGCAAAAGAATTAGGGGTTGAAGGTATAGATTTAGTATGTGTAAATCTTTATCCTTTTAAAGCCACAATTGAAAAAACTGATGATTTTGAAGAAATTATTGAAAATATTGATATTGGTGGACCAGCAATGGTTAGATCTGCTGCTAAAAATCATGATTCAGTTATTATTGTTACTGATGTTGTTGATTATGATTTAGTATTAGATAATTTAAAGAACAATACTAATACAGCAGAGTTTAGAAGAAATATGATGATAAAAGCTTATGAACATACAGCTGCTTATGACTCTATGATTGCTAATTATATGAATAAGAGATTTAATGATGGAATGGGCGATAAACAATTTATAGTAGGGGAAAAAGTATTTGATACTAGATATGGAGAAAATCCACATCAAAAAGGTGCCTTATACGAATTTGATAATCAATTTTCAAATAAATTCATAACTTTAAAAGGAGAAGCATCTTTTAATAATATGGGTGATATCTCTGGTGCTGCTAGAATTGCTGCTGCTTTTGGTGAAGATAAAGCAGTATGTATTGTAAAACATGGTAATCCTTGTGGATTTGCAATAAAAGACAACTTATTAGAATCTTATACAGAAGCTCTAAGATGTGATCCTATATCTGCTTTTGGTGGTGTAGTTGCAGTTAATGGTGTTGTTGATAAAGAACTTGCTCTAAAAATGAATGAAATTTTCTTAGAAGTTGTATTTGCAGCAAAAATTACTCCTGAAGCAATAGAAGTATTCTCTTCTAAAAAAAGAATTAAATTATTTGAACAAAATACTCAGTTTTTAGAACTTTCAAATGATACTATTGATTTTAAAAGAGTTGATGGTGGATTTGTATTTCAAGATGCAGATAAAGTTGAAGAAGATGAAGTTAGAAACTCTGAATTAAAATCTTCAAGAGAAGCAAGTGAGCAAGAAATCAAAGATATGGAAATTGCATATAAAATTGCTTCTTTAACAAAATCTAATTGTGTTGTATATGTTAAAAACTCTGCAATGGTAGCTGTTGGAATGGGTATGACTTCAAGAGTAGATGCTTCAAAAGCGGCACTTAGAAAAGCATCTGACTTGGAAATTGATGTAACTGGTGCAGTATTAGCATCTGAAGCATTCTTCCCATTTAGAGATAGTATTGATGCTGCAAATGATGCAGGTGTAAAATGTGTAATTGAACCAGGTGGTTCTATTAGAGATGATGAAATTATTGAAGCTGCAAATGAATTTGGTATGGCTTTATATTTTTCAGGTAAAAGACACTTCTTACACTAAAATATAATTTTTAGAATAAAATAATACGAATTTATTATCAAATATAAGATAATTCGTATTATTTATCAAATTTAGATTTTATTATAGTTAATGATAAATTCTTTACTTTACAAAATATCCATCTTTAATTAATTTTCCATCTACAATAAATGTAGATTCACCTTTTTTAATCATATATACTTCTTAATTTTCTTCTAAAATATTTATTTAGATTTCCATTGATGATAAATCTAATAAATTAGATAAAAAGAGCTTCTTATTTTCTTAATGTATTAAAAATTTTGATTAATAAAAGAGTAATCTAAAACCGTAACTAGGAGGGGGAGAGAGGTTACGGTTTTAAATGATTGAATTGATTACAAACAAACTTTAAAATGTAATCATACAAACAAATGAGTCCTTGTTGAATAGGATCCAACAATTATATTATGAGCATATGATATCTATATGATATTTTAAAATATTTTTATTTTTTTATTTAGTTGTAAACGCATTATTTGAAATTATAACAATTAACGATGTTTTTGTTATAATTACGAAATAATAATTTATAGTGAAATGAGATTATGAATAAAAAACAATTTAAGAATTTTATTAAAAACTTACCAAAAGATACCAATGTTATGGGAAGGGAAAGGTACTTTAACTCTGCCGTTTTAATTCCTTTGGTTAAAATTAAAGGTGAATATTATTTATTATTTCAAAAAAGAGCTGCTAATATAAGCCAAGGTGGTGATATATGCTTTCCCGGTGGAGGATATGAACAAGATGATAAATCTTTTAAAGATACGGCATTAAGAGAAACTAAAGAAGAACTAGGAATAAAGAAAAAGAATATTAAGATTTTAGGTCAATTAGATACATATGTAGCTCCAATTGGAGCAGTTATTGAGCCTTTTGTTGGGCTTATAAAGAAAAAAGCTCTTGATAAAATGGTAATAGATAAAGATGAAGTTGAAAAAACTATTTTAATTCCTATGAAATTTTTTAAAGAACATCAACCAGAAGAGTATACTTTAAGATATGAAGTTCATCCATATACTATAACAGAAGGTGGAGAGAAAGAAGTACATTTTCCAGTTGAAAAATTAGGGCTTCCAAAAACTTATCAAAAACCTTGGGGGCATAGAAAACATAAAGTTTGGGTTTATAAATATGAAAATGAAGTAGTTTGGGGTATCACTGCAGTAATTATCAATGATTTGTTGAAAAAATATTAATAAATCATTTAAAATAAGTAAATAACAATAATCTAAATATTCATTACAGACCATTTTTGACTTTTAAGAGCTTTTGTTAAAAGCTCTCCAGTGTGTTCAATTCTAATATTCAATTTTTTTAATTTTTTTATTGCTTTGTAATCTTCAACACATACAATACAAGCACTCATTTTAACTCCAGTTGCTTGTATTTCAAGTAACTTCTTTCGAATGTCTTTGTCTTTTTTAACAAGCTTTATTGAAGGTCCCCATAACATAAGATGTGCTTTCTTCCAATATCTTCTTTCCAGTATAACTGAAGAATATAGTAAGGGAAATTTATTTGCAAGATCTTTATTACCATTTGACCAAACTATAAGTAGATTATTTTTAGACATTTTATACCTTTTTTAGTATTATAATAAAAAATTTAAAGGTATTATAGTGAAATCAATAATAATAAATGATAAAAAAGTATATCCTTCAAAAGTAGTTTGTATAGGAAGAAACTATACCGAACATATTGCAGAATTAAATAATGAAACTCCAGATGTGCCAGTATTTTTTTTTAAACCAAATTCTTCAATCAGTACAGATTTAATTTTTCCAAAAGGAAATAAAAGTTGCCATTATGAGGCAGAATTATCATTTATAATAAAAAACAATAAAATTTATGCTGTTGGTTTTGGGCTTGATCTAACTTTAAGAGAAGTTCAAACAAAATTGAAAAATAAAGGACTACCTTGGGAAAGAGCAAAGTGCTTTAATAACTCTGCTGTTTTTTCTGATTTTATAGAGGTTAATTATGATATATCAGATCTTGAACTTGAGCTTTATATTAATGGTGAGTTAAAACAAAAAGGAGGCGTAGATTTAATGATTACGAAACCTTATGAAATTATTGAAGAACTATTAACTTTTTCTATGTTTGAAGATAATGATATATTAATGAGTGGAACACCTAAAGGAGTAGGTGAATTTGAAATTAATGACGTTTTTGTTTGTAAAATATTAAATAATGAAAAGGTTTTACTAGAAAAAGAATTTTTAGTTAAATAAATAAAAATATAAAATATTTAAAATAAATTAAATGAAAAAATTATATTTTATTTTAATAATTTTTTTTCCTTCTTTTGTTACAATCAATTATTACTTTAGTTATTAGAGGAAGATATGAAGTTTAAAAAATTAACAAACGAAGAGTCTTATGTTATTGATAAAAAGGGAACTGAAAGACCTTTTAGTGGGAAATATAATGACTTTTATGAAAAAGGTATTTTTAAGTGTAAAAAGTGTGATGCTTCTTTGTATACTTCAAAAGATAAATTTTCGTCAGGTTGCGGTTGGCCAAGTTTTGATGATGAAATAATAGGATCAATCAAAAGAGTACCTGATCTTGATGGAAAAAGAGTCGAAATAGTATGTAATAATTGTGATGCTCATTTAGGACATGTTTTTGAAGGTGAAGGTTTTACTTCAAAAAATACTAGGCATTGTGTAAACTCAATATCTTTAGAATTTGAACCTACGGATAAATTATATAAGGAATATTCTATTGCATATTTTGCTGCTGGTTGTTTTTGGGGTGTAGAATACTATTTTAAAAATTTTAAAGGTGTTATTTCCGTTGCTTCAGGATATATGGGTGGTCATATACAAAATCCTGATTATAAAATGGTATGTAGTGGTAATACAGGTCATCTTGAAAGTGTAAAAGTTGAATATGATGAGTCTAAAGTTTCTTTTAAAGAGTTAGTTGAATTATTTTTTGAGATACATGATTTTACGCAAAAAAATGGCCAGGGACCAGATATTGGGAGTCAATATTTATCAGCAATTTTTTACGATAATAATATCCAGAAAGAAATTGTATTAGAATTAATAAATGAATTAGAAGAACTAAATTATAATGTAGCTACATCTTTACACGAGGTTTCTAAGTTTTATGAAGCTGAAGAATATCATCAAGATTATTACAATAAAACAGGCAAACTTCCATATTGCCATACTTATAAACAAATTTTTAAATAGTAAATAAGAATAAGAGATATCCTACTAAAGATATCTCTTGTTAGTTAAATAGTACCTAATATATAATATACAGGCTTTTGATTGATTTTTTCTAAATTTACATTGTATTTATTTGCCCAATGTGAAACTTCTTCATGGAATTCATTTATTATTTCATCTGCATCATTTTCATCACACTTTATTTTTAAATATTGAGTTGAGTTAGAAATGCCAACATAAGCATTCATTTTTTTTAGATGGTCATTTAAACTAATAATATGTTTTGAAAATTTGTCAAAATCTTTTGTTTCTTCAATAACTTTTTGCGCATTTTTAAGTGATGATTCACTTTTTGCATATCCTAATTGCGATAATAGAACTTCAGGTGATATATTTAATTGCATATTTTTCCTTTTTATATTTATACTAATAATAACAAAAAATCAGTAAATATGACTTTAAAAATTAAATTTAATAAATAAAATATTTTGGATAATTGTAAAAAATATTTAATTTTATTTTTAATCTTGAATTTTTCTTTCATACTATTAGATAAAAGTTTTAAATTTTGTTTATAAATTTCATTTTTTGAATTCTTTTCTATATGAATAATGCTCTTATGATATTTATTAAAAAAATTAATCACTGTAATTTTTGGAGTTAAGACATATGTTTTCATTGTATATTTCATCTTTATTAAAAATATGATTTAGTAATGCCTTACTGAAGTCAACTTTAGTATATTAGTTTTTTTAGAATTTTTTACATTCTTTGCTCACTATCAAAGATTTAGTTATAGCATAACCGAAAAAACTAGTTTATTATATTATTAATTTAAATTAATTAATTTATATCTAATTTTTCTTCGTTAGAATTTAGCTAATAAATAAAAAGGAAATTTATGAGTGTATTATTAGAGATGGCAATGTTTCCAACAGATCATGGTGAAAGTAAAAGTGAATATGTATCAGAGATAATAAAAGTAATAAGAGATTGTGGTTATCCTTACCAGCTTACACCAATGGCAACTATAATAGAAACAAAAGATATTTCTGAAGCTTTAGATATTGTACAAAAGTGTTATGATACTTTAGATGCATTAGATTGTAATAGAGTATATTCAACAATTAACTTTGATATTAGAAAAGGTCATAAGAATAGATTAAAAGGTAAAGTTAAATCTATTGAAAATAAAATAGGTGAAGTTTCAAAATAGTCTAAAAAAGGCTTTTTTGAACACCTTCCTTGTCTTCCTCTAGTGCTTTTAGCTTAAAACTATATCTATGTTCACTGCATCGTCCATGAGTTTTAATTTTTTCTACATGGGCTTTTGTTCCATAACCTTTGTGTTTTTCAAAATCATAACTTGGAAATTGTGCGGCAATTTTACACATATATCTATCTCTACTCACTTTTGCCAAAATTGAAGCAGCACTAACTTCTTGTACTGTAGCATCAGCTTTTATTTTATGTTGCAAAGTTTGTATTCCAAAAGATGTATTTCCATCCATTAGAAAATCATCAGCATATTTTTCTAAATTTCTCATAATATCTTTTATTGAATTTCTTAAACAAGAAGATAAGCCTTTTTCATCTATTGTTTTAGAATCAGTAAATACTATATGGAAAACAGAATTATTTATAATATCATCAAAAAGAACTTCTCTTTTTTTTTCTGTTAATTTCTTTGAATCATTTAATCCTATTATTTCATTTTTTAAAATTACTCCTGCTACAACAAGTGGACCTGCGATTGGACCTCTCCCTGCTTCATCTATTCCACATAGCATTAATAAACCTTTTTTATAATTATAATTTATAATAAAATAATTGTATAATAATTCGAACATAACTTTAAGGATAAGTTTGAAAATTATAATATCATTTTTATTTGTCTTAATAGGGATATATTTTATTATAGATAATAATAAAAGTCAAGAAATCAAAATTGCTTTCGTTGGTGCTTTAAGCGGTAAATATTCTTATTTAGGACACAATGTTTTAAATGGTATAAAGTTAGCTTTAGATAATGTTAATTATAAAATAAATAATATAGAAATATTATTGCTTGAAAAAGATGATAAACAGAATAAAAATGAAGCTTATGAAATAATTAAAAATCTTCAAAAAGATAATATTTCAATTGTTATTGGAAATACCACTAGCAGCATGACTAGCGTTTCTATTAAGGAGATAAAGGACAATGAAAATATTTTACTTATATCACCTACAGCTAGTAGCTCTGAATTTACAAATAAAGATGACAATTTTTTAAGAACTCAGGTTTCAACTAGTTCAAAAAATTTTGATAATTTGTCTAAACATCTATTATCTAATAATATAAAAAATTTAATAATAGTATATGATCCAGAAAATAGCTCCTATTCTAAAAATTTTTTAGAAAAATTTCAAAACTCATTTGAAAACAATGGAGGTAATAAATTTAAGAAAACCATAATGCTGAATAATAATTTAGAAATAATATATAAAAATTTAAAAAATTTAAAATTTGATGGAATAGTTGTTGTTGCGAACTCTTTTGATTCAGCTAAAATAATACAATTTTTAAAAATCAAAAAGCTTAATAAAAAATTCATAGTTTCAGGCTGGGCAAAGTCCCAAAATTTCTTAGAAAATGGAGGTAAATATTTAGATGGAGTTATTTTAACTACAACTTATAATGATTTACTAGAAAACACGAAATATTTGGAATTTTATAAACAATATAAAAATAAATACAATCAAGTCCCAACAATTTTTGCCGCGCAAGCTTATGAAACAGTAAATATAATATTAGAAATTTTAAAAAAAGATAATAATACATTTAATTTAAAAAAGAATATTTTAAAAACAAAGGTTTTTGAAGGTTTACAAGGTAATATTATTTTTAATAAATTTGGAGATGTTGAAAGAAAGAATTTTTTAATTGAAGTAAAAAATAATAGATTTATGAAAGTTGATTAGTGGTAACGTTTATATGAATGAAAAAAATAGTTTAAAAAAAGATATATTAAAATTTCTAATTCTTTTTTCTAGTTCTGTAATTTTGATTTTTGGAATTATTTCATTTATAAATTTTTATAATTTAAAGCTTGATAATAAAAAATATAATCAAAACCTAGTTTTAAAACAAGTAGAAAAAGAAGTTACTAATTTGATTAAAGATATAGAAATGATTTCTAAATATTTAAACAAATATGGTCATAGTAAAATAGTATTAAGAGATGTAGTAAATTTAGATAAAAATATATCTTCAATAATGATTTTAGATGAAAAAGGTTTACTAGAAAATTTTTATATTAAAAATAATTTAAATAAAATATATAAAGGTTTTGATTTTTCTAATAAAAATTATTATAAAGAATTAAACAATAAACAAGATTATTGGTCAAATGTTTTTTTATCAACTTTCAATTCAGAACCTGCAATTACATATAGTTTTAAATTTAGAAATAAAATTGCTGTAATAAGTATAAGTTTATCTAAAGTAGCGAATTATATTTCAGGGTTTAAAAATTATGATAACTCTTTTATGATTAAAATATTTGATAAAAATGGAGTGATTATTATTAACCCTAATAATGAAGACTTAGTTAGCCAAAGATATAATGCGAAATCGTCTGAAGTTTTTACAAAATTAATAAATAAAAATAAAACATATGTACATGCAAGTTATTTATCTGAGAATAATATAGACAAAGAGTTAGGAGCATATGTAAATATTAAGAAAACTAATTGGTATATTGTTGTTAGAGATGATTATAAAAAATTGTTAATATTAATTGTCACTGTTCTTTTAATTTTAGTGTTTATTATATTAATATTTATGATAATTTCAATTTATTTTTCATTACAAATTTCAAAAAAAATTTTTAAATCATTTGATAACTTTCATCACGTAACTTCTAATATTTCAAATGGAAAATATGAAGTTGAAGAAAAAGAATTATACTATGATGAATTTCATATACTTTTAAATTATTTCAATAAAATGAAAACTGAAATAGATAAAAGAGAAGAGAATCTTGAAAATTCTTTATATAGTTTTAAATCATTATTTAATTCTACTATGGAATCAATAATTTTACATCAAGATAAAATTTGTATAGACGTAAATGATGTTACCTTAAAACTTTTTAACGCAAAATCTAAAGATGAAATTATAGGCAAAAATATCTTTACTTTAATTGCACCATCTTTTAGGAAAGTTGCAGAATCTAAATATCATGAAGATGCTTCTCCTTATGAATTAGAATTATTAAAAATGGATGGAACTAAGATTCAAGCTTTAGTACAAGGTAAATATTTAAATTTAAATAATAAGAGAATAAAAGTTTCTGCACTTATTGACATTACTGAATTAAAAAATAAAGATCATTTACTCTTTCAACAAAGTAAAATGGCATCGATGGGAGAAATGCTAGGTAATATTGCGCACCAATGGAGACAACCTCTTAGTATAATTAGTACATATGCAAGTGGTATAAAACTTGAAAAAGAATTTGATATATTAAATGATGATAAGTTAACTGGTTCAATGGATATGATAGTTCATCAAACTCAATATTTATCTAGAACAATTGACGATTTTAGAAATTTCTTTAAATTAGAAAAACATGCAGAGTTTTTTATTGTTAGAGAAAGTATTGAAAATTCATTAAAACTTTTAAGTGCAAATTTAAAAAGTAATAATATTACATTAAAAATTAATTTTTTAAGTGAAGACTTCACTTATGAAGGTTATCCAAATGAATTTGTGCAAGTAATTATAAATATTATAAATAATTCAAAAGATGCATTTTTGGCAAATAATATAGATGAAAGATGTATAGAAATTAATGAATCTTACGTATCTGAGAACTATGTTTTGACAATAGAAGACAATGGAGGTGGAATTCAAAGTAGTATAATTGATAAAGTATTTGATCCTTATTTTACTACAAAACACAAATCTCAAGGTACTGGAATTGGACTTTATATGTCTCATCAAATTATTGTAGATCATATGAATGGAAGTATAAAAGTTAAAAATATTGATTATGAATTTAATAATAAAATATATAAAGGTACTTGCTTTAAGATTGAATTACCCAAGAATATTGAAGATAATTAATATTAAGTACTTTACTTGACAAATAGACACTCAAGTTGCTATAATAATTTAGCAGTTAAAATAAAGGAGTGCTAAGTATGAGCAAAATATTTGAAAAACTTACTAATCAACTAACAGAGACTATTGATTCTTCAGTGGCATTAGCGTTACACAATAAAAATCAAGAAGTAGAAGTTATTCACCTTTTATGGGCAATGTTAACAAATACAAATTCTGTTTTAAACCAATTATTAAATAAATTGAATATAGATAAAAGTGCAATTGAATTAGAAACTAAATCATATGCAAACAAACTTGCATCGGTTTCAAGTGTTACAAAAGAAAATATTAAATTATCAAGAAACTTAGTTCAAAGTTTAGAAAAAGCTCAAGGACTAATGGTTAAAAGTTCAGATAGTTTTATTGCAGTTGATACTTGGCTTATTGCAAATTTTGATTCAAAAGTGTTAAAAGAAGTATTAGGAAAATATATTAATCTTTTGGATGCTAAGAAAGAGCTTGAAACAATGAGAGGAGGTGCTAGCATTGATAGTGTTAGTTCTGATGAAAACTTAGAGTCATTAGAAAAATATGGTATAGATTTAAATAAAATGGCAATTGATGGAAAACTTGATCCTGTAATAGGTAGAGATGAACAAATCAATAGAATGATGCAAATTATAATAAGAAAGACTAAAAACAATCCAATTCTTTTAGGAGAACCAGGGACTGGAAAAACAGCAATTGCTGAAGGTCTTGCTCAAAGAATAGTAAACAAAGATGTTCCTACTTCTTTACAAAATAAAAAAGTAGTCACTCTTGATATGAGTGCACTAATTGCTGGAGCCAAATATAGAGGCGAATTTGAAGATAGATTAAAAGCTGTAATAAATGAGGTTAAAAAAGCTGGAAATATAATACTCTTTATTGATGAAATTCATACAATAATAGGTGCAGGAGCTTCAGAAGGTTCTATGGATGCTGCAAATATATTAAAGCCCAGTTTAGCAAGAGGTGAATTACATACTATTGGAGCAACTACACTTAAAGAATATAGAAAATACTTTGAAAAAGATACAGCTATGCAAAGAAGGTTTCAGCCAGTTAATGTTGATGAACCAAGTGTAAATGAAGCTTTACAAATCTTAAGAGGAATAAAAGAAAAACTTGAGACTCATCATAATGTAACAATTAATGATTCTGCTTTAATAAGTGCTGCAAAATTATCAAATAGATATATAACAGATAGATTTTTACCAGATAAAGCTATTGATTTAATAGATGAAGCCGCAGCAGAACTTAAAATGCAAATAGAGTCTGAACCAATCATACTTTCAAGTCTAAAAAGAGAGATACAAACAATAAATGTAGAAAAAGAAGCTCTAAAGATGGAAAAGAGCAAAAAAAATGATGATAGATTAAAAGATATTGAAAAAGAGTTAGCAAATTTAAATGAAGAAAAACAATCATTGGAATCTAGATTTGAAAATGAAAAAGAAACTTTTAATGCTACAAGTGAATTAAAAGCAAAAATTGATGAATTTAAAACAAAAGCACAAAAGGCAAAAAGAGAATCAAAATTTGAAGAAGCTGCTTCTATAGAGTATGGACAAATTCCTTCTTTAGAAAAAAAAATAAAGCAAAATGAAGAGAAATGGAATAGAATGCAAGAAGAGGGTACCTTGTTAAGAAATTCTGTTGATGAAGACGCTATTGCCTCAATTGTAAGTAGATGGACAGGAATACCAGTGAATAAAATGATGGATTCCCAAAAACAAAGAGTTTTAAAAGTTGAGTCCGTATTAAATCAAGATGTAATAGGACAAAATGAAGCTTTAAAATCCATAAGTAGAGCTATTAAAAGAAATAAAGCTGGTTTAAGTGAAGAATCAAGACCTATAGGCTCATTTATGTTTTTAGGACCTACTGGTGTTGGAAAAACTGAGTCTGCAAAAACTTTGGCTAAGTTTTTATTTGATGACGCAAAATCATTGATAAGATTTGATATGAGTGAGTATATGGAAAAACATGCAGTTTCAAGATTAATTGGAGCATCGCCTGGGTATATTGGTTATGAGGAAGGTGGACAATTAACCGAAGCAGTACGTAGGAAACCATATTCAGTGATATTATTTGATGAAATTGAAAAAGCACATTCAGATGTATTTAATCTCTTACTACAAGTTTTAGATGATGGAAGATTAACAGATAATAAAGGTGTCACTGTAGATTTTAAAAATACTATTATTATATTAACATCGAATATTGGTAGTTCTAAAATAATAAATATAAATGAAAAAGAAGAAAGAAGAAAAGAAGTTTTAGATGAGTTAAAAGTATATTTTAAACCTGAGTTCTTAAATAGATTAGATGATATAATTATTTTTGAACAATTAGGACTTGAAGCTATTACAAATATTGTTGATATTATGTTTAATAGTATAAAAAAGAAACTTGAAGAAAGAGATATTAAAATATCATTAACAAAAGATGCAAAGAAATTTATAGCAAAAGCTGGATTTGATCCAGTTTATGGAGCAAGACCACTTAAACGTGCAATATATGATATTATTGAAGATAAGTTAGCAGATTTAATTTTAGAAGATACTATAAGTGAAGGTTCGAAATTAGAATTTGATTTGGAAAATGACAAAATAATAGTAAATATACATTAATTTTGATATTAATGATTTAGTAGCTTTCAAACTAAACAAGATTTAAGTATACTTTAAATATACTACGCGACTTAATTTGTGAATAGAGGAACATTAGAATATGAAAAGAACATATCAACCGCATAACACGCCAAGAAAAAGAACGCACGGTTTTAGAATCAGAATGAAGACTAAAAACGGTAGAAAAGTTATAAAAGCTAGAAGAGCTAAAGGTAGAAAGAGATTAGCTATCTAAGCAAAGAACACCGTCTTAATAAATCGAAAGATTTTAATCAACTTTATAAAAGCGGCAAGAAGTGGCATACCCACTCCTTTGTCGCTTTTTTTTCGCATGACGAAAATTTACTACTAGCATTTGTTGCTTCTAAAAAAGTAGGAAATGCAGTAAAAAGATCACGTGCAAAAAGAAGAATTAGAGCTTTACTTTTAACTTACGAAAAAAAAATAAAAATTGGAAAATATATTTTTGTTGCAAAAGAAAATATTTTTGAAAAAAGTCCTAAAGAGTTAGAAAAAGATTTCAAGTATGCCATGAAAAAACTTGATTTATTTAAGTAAATGACAACTATTTTTAAATATTTACTTAAATTTTACCAACGATATTTATCTGTAATATCATTTGGAAGTTGTAGATATTACCCAACTTGTTCAAATTATGCTATATGGCAACTAGAAAACAATACCTTTTTTAAGGCAATTTATTTTACAATATCACGCATATTAAAATGTAATCAACTTTTTCCTGGAGGATTTGATTATCCTATAGTAAAAGATTTAAAACATAACAATAGCAACTTTAAACGAATAAAAGTCAAATATTGGTTTATTCCAATAAATGATAATAAATATATAATAGTAAAAAACCGGGAGTGGAAAAACAATAATGAATAATATGAATCAAGACAAGGGTATGCAAAAAAGAATGCTAGTAATGACACTAATAGTGTTTGTATTTTTTATAGCGTATGAATTTTTAGTATTAAAACCAAAACAAGAAGAGAAGCTTAAACAGCAAGAAATAGCTAAACAAGAAAGCAAAAATGAAGCTCCTAAAGTAGCAATAGAAACTAATGGTGTTCCAATTACAGCTCAACCGTCAAGTTCTGCTGAAACAGCTAAATCAATTTCTGCATTATCAAGTAAATCTGTTGGTTCTTCTAACATTATAACTACAATTAAAACATCGAAGAATATTATACAAATAGATAAATTGGGTAGAGTTGCTCAAGTAACTTTGCTTGAAAATAAATATAAAGATGAAGAAGGTAATAGTTTTAAGTTATTTGAAGTAGATCAACTAAGACCTTTAGAAGTGAGATTTGCAAATACAGATATAAATAATGAAGCTTTTGAAGTTGATTATATTTCAACAGTTTCTAGTGTAGATGCAACAAAAGTCGCTCAAAAATTCACGCTTACGCAAAAATTATCAGGTCTTACTTTATTAAAAAACTTTACTGTTTATCCTGATGGACATTATGATTTAGAAGTTAATACTACTTCTTCAAAAGAACAATTTTTTATTACAAATGGTTTTAGACCAAATATTTTAGCCGATATGTATGCAGATCATGGTTCAATGATAAAATTAAATAGTGGTGTAACAGAACTTACAGTTGATGAGGATTTAAGTAATATAAAATCATATACAGGAGTACAATTTGTATCTAACTTTGATAGATATTATGCTACTGTAATTTATAATTTTAATCAATCATTACAAGTTTCTCTTATGCCAGATAAAGATAATAATCCTCAAGGATTCGTTCATGCTAATCAAAGTATTTCTTTTTCTGGATATATGGGACCAAAAAACTTTAAAGTACTATCTTCTTTAAATGAAGGATTAACTGACGTTATAGAGTATGGTTTCTTTACATTTTTAGCGAAACCTATGTTTTTATTACTACAATTTTTACAAAGTTATATTGGAAACTGGGGTTGGACAATTGTATTTTTAACAATTTTAATTAAATTAGTTTTATATCCATTATCATACAAAGGTATGGTATCTATGCAAAAACTAAAAGATTTAGCTCCTAAAATGAAAGAAATACAAGCTAAATATAAAGATGATAAACAAAAACAATCAATGCATATGATGGAATTATATAAAAAACATGGTGCTAATCCAATGGGTGGTTGTCTACCTTTGATTTTACAAATTCCAATATTTTTTGCAATATATAGAGTACTTTTAAATTCAATTGAGTTAAAAGGGGCAGAATGGATTTTATGGATTAATGATTTAGCTGAAATGGATCCTTTGTTTGTATTACCAATTTTAATGGGTGCCTCAATGTGGTTACAACAAAAAATCACTCCAAATACTATGCAAGATGAAATGCAAAAGAAAATTTTTCAAATGTTACCAATTGTCTTTACATTCTTCTTCTTATGGTTCCCTGCAGGATTAACACTTTACTGGTTTGTAAATAACGTATTTACTATTTCTCAACAATACTATATAAATAGGCTTTTTGAGAAACAAAGAGCTGCTAAAAAATAGAGGAGTCTATTATGAAAAGATTTGAAGCAAAAAGTTTAGAAGAAGTATACGAATTAGCATCAAATGAGTTTAATTGTTCAATAACTCAATTATCTATTGAAATTGAACAACAACCAAGTAATGGTTTTTTAGGTTTTGGTAAGAAAAATGCAATCATATCTGTTTCTGAGAAAAAGCAAAGAAATAGATATGAAAAGAAACAAAAAGATCAAAGAATTCAAAAAAAAGATATTAAGATAGAAGATGTATCTAAAAAAATTGAAGATTCAAATAGAGCAGATGAAAAAAAGCTTAAGAAGAAAATACGTGAAAATAAAAAAAGAGAACCAAAATTAAATGATGTTCCAAAAGTAGAATCAAAAGAAAAAATTTTTGATAATTTCTATAATGAGTCAAAATCTTATAAAGAACCATCAAAAATCATTGTTAAAAAAGATAAGCTAAAAATTTTAGATGAAATAAATGAGGGATTAGATTCTTTATTTAAAAATACTTGTTATGAAATTGATAATATAAAAGTTGAATTTTATGACGATAACACATTATACATAGAATTTACTGGAAATGATTCAGCTTTACTTATTGGAAAAGAAGGGTATAGATATAAAGCTCTTTCATATATTTTATTTAACTGGTTAAACGAAAAATATGGCTTAATGTTAAGATTAGAAGTTGCAGAATTTTTAAAAAACCAAGAAGCTTCTATATACACTTATTTAGAACCAGTAATTGAAACTATAAAAGAAAAAGGTAGTTTTAAAACAAAACCTTTAGATGGTATTTTAGTACATATAGCATTAAAAAAATTAAGAGAAGAATTCCCAGATAAGTATGTAGCAGTTAAAACAAATATTAGAGGGGATAAGTATGTACTTGTAAATGAGTACAGAAAAAAAGAGCAATAAAAATTGTTAGATGATAATACAATTGTAGCAATTGCTACTGCCAATGGAATTGGTTCAATCTCAATTATTAGAGTTAGTGGTAAAGATGCCTTACCAATAGCTCTAAAACTTTCAAAAAAAGAAAAATTAACTCCAAGACTAGCTACTTTAAGTTCTATTTATAATTTAAGTGATGAAATTATTGATGAAGCTTTATTGATTTATTTTAAAAACCCATTTTCATTTACTGGTGAAGATATTGTTGAGTTTCAATGTCATGGTGGAATAGCTATTTCTAATATTATTATGAATGAAGTCATAAAGTGTGGAGCAAGAGTTGCTCAACCAGGAGAGTTCTCAAAAAGAGCATTTATAAATGGAAAAATAGATTTAACAAAAGCTGAAGCAATTGCTAAAATTATTGAAGCAAGAAGTGAAGACGCTGTTAAATTGCTTGCAAAGCAATTAAAAGGTGAATTAAGTGATTTTGTCAATGACATTAGAGAAGATTTGCTTTTTATGCTTGCATATACTGAAGTTAATATTGATTATGCAGAAGATGATTTACCAAGTGATATTTTTGAACAAATAGAAAATAAACTAAGTAAAATAAAAACTAAGCTAAGTAATACATTAGAAGCTAGTAAAAGAAGAGAAGGTTTAATTGAAGGTTTTAAAGTTGCAATTGTTGGGAAACCAAATGTAGGTAAATCGTCACTTTTGAACAAACTTCTTAATTTTGATAGAGCAATTATTTCTGATATTGCAGGAACTACAAGAGATACAATTGAAGAGTCAGTTAAAATTGGTACTCATATTATTAAAATTGTTGATACTGCAGGTATTAGAGAAGCCAGTGATGTTATTGAAAAGATTGGTATAGAAAAATCAATTGAAGCTATAAATGAAGCAGATATTGTGATTTCATTATTTGATAATAGTAAAACTTTAGATGAAGAAGATGAAAAGATTTTAAAACTTTTAGAAAATACTAAAGAAAAAGAAATTATAAAAGTTTTAAATAAAACAGATTTAGAAAATAAATTTGACAAAACAAAGCTTGATAACTTTATGGAACTAAGTACTAAGCAGACTATTAACCCACTTATTTATCAAATAGAGTCTTTATTAGACTCAAATACTCATAGTGATGAGATGACTTTGATTTCATCAAGACAAATTACTTCAGTAGAACAAACATTATTCCATATCAATGAATCATCAATGCCACTTGTGACTGGCGAGTTAGAGTTTTTTGCTTATCATATACATGAAGCTTTAGAGAATATTTCTAATATTACAAGGCCTTATGAAAATGATCAAATGTTAGACGTAATGTTTGGAGCCTTCTGCCTAGGCAAATAAAAATAATCACTCTTACGATTTTAATTTATTATTATTTATGAAGTTGCTAAATCCACACTTGTAACTAATCCAGCTTTTCCATCCTCTTTTAGATAAAAACTAGACTCTTTTAGTTGTGCATAGTGTTCTTTGATAGCTGAAGAATATGTAAAATTAGAATCAACTGCACTTAAATAAATTGCACCAATTCCTGCTTGTCCTAAAGATAAAAGTAAATTATCTCTATCTTCATTTTTTTCCCAAACTAATAAACTATCAAATATAGAATCATTTTCATCTATCCAATTATTTTTATCTTCATCATATTGTCGTAACTCTTCAAATCCATCACCTGTATTTGCTCCAAAAAGTTCATTTCCATTATCTATACTTTTATTGTTATTTTTGTCTAAAGCTAAAAATCCTGATCCTTTTTTTAGTTCAGGAATTAATTCATTTTTTCCATCACTATTTAAATCAAAAAGAAACTTCATAGAACTACTTATATTATCATATGAAGTTAGTTCTGCTTCATAATTAATAATAAGAGGGTCTAAGAATATTGTTTTTTTCTTATTTATTATAGTTTCATGTTTTTCATAAAAGTTTTGAGAAAAGGAAATATTTAAATCAATATTTATCTCCCCTCTATTTGTTTTAATAGCTGCTTGTGTATTGTATGTCAAACTACTCTCTTGAATATATTCTTGTGTATGTTTAAAGTTTGTTTCTTCAATTAATATAAGCTTATTTTGTCTACTAGTTTTATTATCATCAGTTGGTTGTAGTTTCACATTTTTATTTTTTGTAAAATTACTAAGTAGTATCTCTAGAATTCTTTTTTTGATTGTGTCTTGATGTGTTAAATCTTTTTCTTGATTTAATAGAATTCTTTCTAGTTTAACTATTTCGTGTTTAACAAAATTTTGTTTTTGTATTTTATCTTCTATGTTTATTTTTGAAGATATTAAAACTGAAGAAAAGTCACTTGAATGCTTTTGTTCAAATATATAATTTGAATTTGCTTCCATTTTAATTTCTGATGATTCAATGATCATTTATTACTCCTAATGAATAGTTATTATAAATCTTATAATAATTTATGTCAAAATATTTTTAAGTAATAAAACTAATTGTTACACTATTTTTGATATTATTACATTATGAATAAAGATAAATATGATGTTATAGTAATAGGTTCTGGTGGTGCAGGAATGATAGCTGCAATTACTGCTAGAAAACTTGGGAATAAAGTTTTACTCTTAGAAAAACTTTCAAAATTAGGAGCAAAATTAAAAGCTACTGGTGCTGGGAAATGTAATCTTACAAATACTCTAAGTAATGATGATTTTATGAATTCTTTTGGACGAAATGGTAAATTTATGAGAAAAGCTATATCTATGCTTGATAAAAATGATTTAAGAGATTTTTTTTCAAAAATAGGTGTAGAAACTGATACAAAAGATGGATTTAGAATATTTCCTGTTACACATAATTCATCTACAATTATAAATGCTTTAGAAAAAGAGTTAAATAGATTAGAAATTGATGTTATGTGTGATATAAAAGTGGAAAATATACTTTTGTGTGATTCTAAGGTTATTGGAGTAAATACTAACAAAGGTGAACTAAAAGCATCTAATGTAATTGTTGCTACAGGTGGTTTAGGTTTTCCAAGTTTAGGAGCAAATGGTGATGGTCATTTGTTTGCAAAAGATTTAGGACATAAAATCACAGATCTTTATCCTGCTATGTTACCAGTTATTACAAAAGAAAAATGGGTCGCAAATTGTACTGCTGATACAATTGCAAAAGCTATTGTAAAAATCGATTTAAAAAAAGCAAAAAAATTAAAAGCGGTTGGAGATTTGATATTTACTAAAAAAGGTCTAAGAGGACCAGTGATTCTTGATTTTTCAAGAGAAATTACACCTTTACTTGAAAAATATAAAGAAGTTCCACTTTTAATCAATATGGTAAAAGGAAAAAATGAAGATGAAATCTTTCAACATTTAAAAAAGCAATCATCTTTAAATCCAGATTATAATGTTGTTCAATTATTAGAGACACTATTGCCTTCTTCTGTAGCTAAATCTTTATGTATGGAAGTTAAAGCTAATATAGAAAAAAAATTTAAAGAACAAGATGGACAAATAAGAGATAATTTAGTAAAAATAGTTGTAAATACACCATTAACAGTTATTGATTCTGTAGGTTTTAAACAAGCAATGATTACACGAGGTGGAGTTAGTTTAAAAGAAATAAGCCCTGAAACAATGCAAAGTAAGATAATTGATGGATTATATTTTTGTGGTGAAGTTATGGATTTAGATGGACCATGTGGAGGATACAACCTCCAGTGGTCTTTTTCAAGTGGAAATTTGGCTGGACATTTATATAAATAAATTTTAGTCCCAGTCTAAAAGTCTTTTATCACCTTCTAATTTTCTTATATCAGTTATATCTTGAGACATCTCTATAACACCTTTGTAGATTTTATCATCGTCTCTTACTGCAAAGTATCTTATATGAACAAATTGTCCTTTAAATTGAATCCAAAACTCAGCAGTATCTTGACGACCTGCTTTAAACTCTTCAAGAATTTTTAGTACTTGATCAACACTTTTTGGTGGATGACAGAATTTAACTTCTCGTCCAATAATACCTGCACTTCTAGGAAAAACTCTATCTTCTCCTCTATTATAGAAAATAACTTTATCATTTTCATCTACATAAGTAATATCAACTGGTAAAAATTTAAATATAAAGTTAACTTGCTCAGGAGTTAAATATCCTTCATCATAATGAGTTCTATCTTCTAAAGAGAATGGCAACTCTCTTTTTTTCTTATCTTGACTTGGATGAACATACTCTTCTTCTTTAAGTTCAGGATATCTTACTGGGTTTTCTGTAAACATCCAACCAATCTCTTCGTCACCTTCTCTCATCTCATTCCAATCTTCTTCACTTAACATATTTAAAGCATTAGGAAGAAGTTTATGTTCTTCTACTTGCATAATATGTGTTAAAGAGTTATAGACAATAATACATGCATTTAAAATGTCATTAAATGCTTTTACTTCTACTAATTTACGAGCAGTCTTAATCTCATCTCTAATTTGATCATGAAAAGACCACATATTCTGACTAGGGCTAGTCCATCCATATTTTTCTAAGTAAGGAAAAAGTTGATTTTCTTTTCTAGCAAAGTGTTTTTCAACTTCACATAATTGATTAAAAATATTAAAAAACTTTTCAAAATCTTCCTTTACATCAGTTTTAAAAAGCTCTTCAAAAAGTTTTCTTATTAAAATATTCTCTTCTATATAAATTCTAACAGGATGTCCTTGTGGAAATCCTTCAATATTATTTGCTAAGTCAATCATTTGGTTATTTTCCCTAAATTTTTTTATAAATATAACTAAATGACTACAATTTACATTGATTTTTATCAATAAAAATAAAGTGTAAAGGACTAGCTAGGCTTAATACTTATTATATATTTTGCATTTGTTTTATTTATTGATGTCCAAGAATTACAATTAAATTCAATTTTAACAATTTCGGATGTATTTAATTCTTCTTTATACTCTGTAAATGTAATTAAAAGAGCAGTAAGTGCAGGGTTATGTCCAATTAAAAGTAAATTATCAACAGTATCAAAAGTATAAGTTAATGATTCAATTATTTCATTTAAGAAAGCTTGGTATATTACTTCATTGTACATAATATTTTTTTTATAATCTAAAATATCTGATACAATTTCAGCAGTTTGTCTTGCTCTAATTGCAGGACTTGATACAATTAAATCAATTTTATTGCCTAAATTTTTAAATTTATTAGCAACATTTTGTGAATCTATTTTCCCTTTTTCACTAAGTTCAATATCGTAATCATATTCATCAGAGTTAGATTCAATTTTTTGAGCATGTCTCATTACATATAGTGTTTTCATTGATAACTTCTTAATTTTAATATAAAGTAAATTTTAGATAGATTTAACTTGAAATTAAATAAAAAATGAATTTATTTTAAAAATCTAGTATTTTATATTTTTTTGGATACTCAAAAGAAACAAATTTTGCATTTTCTTTTTTTATTTCTCTCCACGAACTACAATCAAAACTAATTTCTAAAATACTACAAGTTGGCAAGTTTTCATTAAATTCAAGTAGATTATATGCTAGTAAATTTAATCCAGGATTATGAGCAACTATAAAAACTTCATCATTTTCATCTTCAATAAATGTGATAATTTCTAAAATTGTTTTTAAATTAGCTTCATAAAGATTTTCATTATACATAATATTATTTTTATAATTTATCTTTTTTATAATTTTCTTTGTTGTGAATCTAGCTCTATAAGCAGGGCTAGATATTATCAAATCAGGATGAATATGTTTTTGTTTTAGTAATTTACTCATGAATTTAACACTTCTTTTACCTCTTTTATTTAATGGACGATCAAAGTCATCTAAATTACTATTTGTCCAATCTGATTTAGCATGTCTAATTAAATATAATTTTTTCATAAATCCTCTTCTTATGATATATTTTATTATATCTTTTTTTGTATAATATGCATAATTAAAAAATGTATAAAATAAGGGTTAATTTTGGGATATGATTTAGAGAAAAAATTAGTAATTGCAATTTCGTCACGTGCTTTATTTGATTTAGAAGAAGAAAATAAGATTTTTGAAAAAAATGGTGTAGATGAATATTATAAACATCAAATATCAAAAGAAGATGAATTAATTAAAAAGGGTACTGGTTTTAGACTTGTTAAAAACTTACTTAGAATTAACGAAGATTTTCCAGAAGATAAGCAAGTAGAAGTGATTATTATGTCACGAAATAATGCTGCTACATCTTTAAGAATTACTAAATCAATAGAAAAATATAATTTAGATATTGCAAGATCTGCATGGAGTGGAGGTAATGATATATCTAAATATCTAAAGCCTTTTAAAGTAGATCTTTTTTTATCTGCAAATGAGTTAGATGTACAAAATGCAATAAATGAAGGAATAGCATCTGCAAGGATTCTTCCTTTTGAAGAAAACAATGATGAATTTTCAACACAAGTAAAAATTGCATTTGATGGCGATGCCGTTTTATTTTCTGAAGAGTCCGAAGTTATATATAAAACTCAAGGATTAGATGCTTTTCTAGAGAATGAAAAGAAAAATGCAAATAATGCTATGAAATCAGGACCTTTTGCGCAATTATTAAGAGTAATATCTAATATTCAAGCTAAATATCATAAGGAACAAACACCAATTAGAACTGCACTTATAACTGCAAGAAACTCTCCTGCACATGAAAGAGTTATTAGAACTTTAAGTCAATGGAATGTAAGACTAGATGAATCATTTTTTTTAGGTGGTGTCGATAAATATGAGGTTGTAAAGGCTTTTGGAGCAGATATTTTCTTTGATGATCAAGATGTTCATTTAGAATCAACTTCAAAATCTACTCCTAGTGCAAAGGTATTGTATCCTGAAGAATCTATATTAAATCGTATATAATATTGTTAAACATTTAAATCAAATTTGGATTAAAAATTTAATTTATAACTAATGATACAAGAGAAGATAGAATAGCTAGGCTATAATATTATTGAAATAAATCTACAATTTTATCTTCTGTTACGTTTTCTTGTAAAATAGGATAAATACCTTTTGCAATTAATGATATTTTTAAATCGTAATCTATGTCTTCTATTAAAAAATAGTTTGTAGCGAAATCATATAAAACTTCAGGTAATACATTACAAGCTGCTTCTTCCTTATTATCGTACATTGGATTGTTAATACAATTTGATGATTTTAATTTATAGTCTTTAATAAAAAATATCCAAATATACTTAGATTTAAAATCAGAATAAACTAATTCTTTATTACTGTTAGAGCAAATTGCAACATGAAATTCATTTTTAATTTCATGTACTTTTATATTACTTCCTGTAATTAATGCTAAAGATATTTTTTTTCTAGCACTTTTAATAATTCTAGCAAAAGTAGCTCTTGATACATTCATTTTTTTTGCGGCATCTTCTTGATACATACAAAAAGAATCCATTAAATGTATTGCTTCTAGCTCTTCGTGCAATAAAATAACATCTTGCTTTGCTTCTATGTCTTTTGGACCGAAGTACTTAGAAACTGGCTTTAATTCAAGCTTTCTTTCAAGTTTTTCTCTTGCCATTAATAACCTTAATATTAATTTTCTAAATTCTATCATAATTAATTAAAATACTACTTCACATATGTTCACTAGATTGATGCAATTCAGACATATGTTCATATATAGCGTATATTTAATTTATTGTACACAAGTTATATTGTTAATAATCAATAAAGTTTAGGATTATATAATTTTTGATATCATTTATGTTTTTGTATTACATATTAGTATAACAAAAAAAAGCGGAACTAGGTTCCGCTTAAAGCCCTTTCAACTTAACCAAAGTAAAGGACAAGAGCATAGTACAAAAATTTACTTTAAGTAAGCTAAAAATTGTTACTTTAATTGTAAACTTTTTTTACATTTTCAATTTTACTACTCATATTTAAAAGTACCATATCTGCTAAAACTAATGCCATCATTGATTCAGCTACGACACTTCCTCTTATTGCTACGCAAGGATCATGTCTACCTTTAAGTTCACATTCTACTTCATTATTATTTACATCAACAGTGCTTTGTTTTAGAAAAATTGATGGAGTTGCTTTAAAATATATTTTAATATTTAAATCATCTCCATTTGATATTCCTCCAAGTATTCCACCACTATGATTAGTTTTAAAGCCATCAGATCCAATCTCATCGTTATTATATAAACCTTTTTCTTTAACGGCATCAATACCATCACCTATTTCAATTGCTTTTACGGCATTTATACTCATCATTGCATTTGCAATTTGAGAATCTAGTTTAAAATATAAAGGTTCTCCAAGTCCAATAGGACAATTCTTTACATTTAAAAGAGCAACTCCTCCAACTGAGTTATGTTCTTTTTTTGCTTTTAAAATTGCATCTTTTTGGAATTGTTCTTTATCCTTATCAAGTGAAAATATTTCAGAAGTCTTTGAATAATCAAAATCATGTTTTGACGCTTTAATTCCATCTATCTCACAAATCCCACTTTTAATATCAATTTTTAATTCATTTAACATAAGTTTTGCAATTGCACCTGCCGCAACTCTTGCGGCAGTTTCTCTAGCACTTGATCTGCCACCACCTCTATAATCTCTTATTCCATACTTATTATAATATGTGAAATCTGCATGTCCTGGTCTAAATAGATCTTTTATATTTGAATAATCTTTACTTTTTTGATTTTCATTAAAAATTATCATAGATATTGAGGTTCCTGTAGTTAGACCTTCAAATACGCCAGATAATATTTCAACTTTGTCACCTTCTTTTCTAGATGTCGCATATTGATTTTTCCCTGGTTTTCTTCTGTTCATTTCATTTTGTATAAATTCTTCATCAACCTTTATTCCTGCTGGAACTCCATCAACAATGCAACCTAGTGCTTTACCATGACTTTCTCCAAAAGTTGAAAATCTAAATCTATGACCAAAGCTATTCATTTACTTTTTCCCTTTTAATATATCAATAGCAATTTTTGCAACTGATTGTTGCGCCAATTTTTTACTTTTTCCTATTGCTTTTCCATATGTTTTTCCATCAATCCATATTGATACTTCAAACTCTTTTTTGTGATCAGGCCCATAAGAAGCTTCAATTTTATATTCAGGAATAGTTCCAAATTCTGCTTGAGTAATCTCTTGCAAAGCAGTTTTGTAATCACTAAATAACACATCTAAATTAATTTTGTCATAAGAAGTTTCTAAAAGCTTTAAAATAATTGGTTTTAGTGCCTCTAATCCAGATTCAAGATATATTGCACCCATAATTGCTTCAAAAGCATCAGATAAAATTGAAGCTTTACTTCTTCCTTTATTTCTCTCTTCTGCATTAGAAATAAAAATATAATCACCTAATTTTATTTCATTGGCTAGCTTTGTAAATCCAGTTTCATTTACTAATGACGCTCTAATTTTAGATAAATCACCTTCATTTGAAGTAGGGAATATTTTAAATAAATATTCTCCTACAATCAAGTTTAAAACAGCATCACCTAGAAATTCTAATCTTTCATTATTATATGGCTTTTTGTAACTTTTATGCGTAAGTGCTTCGATTATCAGATCTTTATTTCTAAACTGATAATCCAAACACTTTTCTAATTTTGAGTAATCACTCATTATAGTATTCCTTTTAAGTTTTTTATTTTGATCGTGAAAGTATATCACATTTTTCATTATTCTCATATCACATATAAGTTATTTTATTAAACTTTAAAGCTTAAATATCTTTAAATGATCTTTTAAACAAAGTTCTACAATTATATTTTATTAAATAATTAATATAGTAATTAAAATAAATAATCACTGTAAAGATTGATTTTTTTCATTTAAATCTTTAACTAAATTATGTTTAACATTGAATGTTAAAATATTATGACAATGAGGACATCTTGTATCAAATATTGGATGAATATGTTTACAAGTATTACAAATAAATTCAAAATCTATAGTTGCTGGAACTTTATGATTATGGCTATTTAATGTCATTAAAATATCAAAAACAAAATCTTCACTATGTTTTAAATTTTTTATATATCCCTTTGCATTATATAACTCATTTAAAAAATTATTTTTAGATATTTTATCAAAATCTATGTCATCAAAATTTAAGTACCACATAATATCAACAATTTTTTTAAAATCAAATTCATCTACATGATCCCAAAAAAACTTTTTATTAAATTGTAAATAAAATTGAGCAATCAATCTTTGTACAAGTTTATCTTCTTTAAGAATGTTATATAGCTTTTCACTTTTTTTCTCATATGATAAAATTGGATCATTTATAATTTTTAATGTTTTGATAAAAATTTTATTTTTTTTAGTATCTATGCCTAATTCTTCTAAGCAATCTAAAATATCATTTGCATTATTGTATTCTTTTAGTTTTTCATTTATTATTAGTAAATGTTTTAATGCTTTTTTATTTCTAGGTGAAAATTTTAAAATTTTTAAAAATATATCTCTAGAACGTTGCATAAAACCACCTTTAAAATAGGTGGTGCCTAATAGTTCTAAAAGTTCTTCTTTTTTAATTCTGTCATTTACATTTTCTAATAGTGCGAGATATACAGAAATTGCTTTATTATAGTTACCTTCATGTACAAAAGTTGAAGCTAAAAGAATTATTGAATCAAATGGTAAATTATATGTTTTATATAAGTGTACGTAATCTTCTTCTTTTAATTTACCAATTTCAAATCTTCTTAATAGTTTTCTATAATCTTTTCTTGCTCGTCTTTCTTTATAAGCATTAAAAGAGTAAGTAATAAATGAAACAATGAAAATAAGAGAAAAAAATACAATAATACCAAATAATGGATCTCTGTATTCTAAAACTAAACTATCCAAAAAAAACCTTGTATATGTAATTTAAAAAATAATATAACATAAAAGCCCATACAGTATAATAAATTTTTAGATATAATTGAAAAATGATTACAAAAGACTCGATAGAAAATCTAAAAAACCATCTAGATGTAGTAGATGTTGTATCTCAATTTATAGAATTAAAAAAAGCTGGAGCTAATTTTAAGGCGTGTTGTCCTTTTCATGGAGAAAGTACTCCTTCTTTTGTTGTAAGTCCGGCAAAACAAATATATCATTGTTTTGGTTGTGGAGTTGGTGGTGATTCTATAAAATTTGTTATGGAATATGAAAAGTTATCGTATCCTGAAACTTTAGAAAAGCTAGCTTCAATGTATAATGTATCTTTAGATTATGACAATAATAATCAAAAAAAACAAGATATAAAAGTGTTAGAAGAAATAAATAAATTTTATCAAAAACTTTTTGTTAATAATGATTTAGCTAAAAAATATATGAAATCAAGAGGTATATCAGAATTTTCTATTGAAAAATTTGAAATAGGATATGCCCCAATTTCAAGTGATACAATAAATTTCTTAAAAAATAATTATTATAATCTAGCAGATGCAAAAGAACTTGGAGTTATTGATACTGGCGCAAATGGATTATATTCAAGGTTTATAGAAAGAATCACTTTCCCAATTAATTCCTTAAATGGCAAAATAGTTGGTTTTGGTGGAAGAACTATTACTGGACATAATGCAAAATATATCAATTCTCCTCAAACTAAAATATTTAATAAATCAAAGTTATTATATGGTTATCATTTAGCAAAAGATAATATTTACAAAAGTAATAGAATAATAGTAACTGAAGGATATTTAGATGTTATTATGCTTCATCAAGCAGGTTTTAATTCTGCGGTTGCTACTCTTGGAACTGCATTAACGAATGATCATTTACCCTTACTTAGAAGAGGTGAACCTAAAATCATACTTGCTTATGATGGTGATAAAGCTGGTTTGAATGCAGCCTTTAAAGCTTCAATTTTGTTATCTCAAAGTGAATTTGAAGGTGGAGTTGTAATATTTGGAGAGGGTAAAGATCCAGCAGATATGGTAAATGATGGGAAAATTGAAGAGCTGAATGAAATATTTTTAAATCCAAAATCTTTTATTACATATGCAATTGATTATATAATTTCAAAATATGATATAAATAATCCGTCACAAAAACAAAAAGCACTTTTAGAAGCGAATGATTATTTAAAATCTTTAGGAATGATTTATCAAGATGAATATAAAAGGTATATTGCTCAAAGATTAAATATTAGGGAAAATCTTGTAAAAGTAAGTACAGATAATGTTAGAAAAATTGAGCCTAATTTAATGAAAATTGATATTGCCGAACTTTGTATTATTAAATCAATCCTCGAAAAACCTAAAAGACTTGAAGGAGTTCTTGATATTATTGATTCTACTATGTTTGAATATCATAGAAATGAGTTTGAACTAATACTTACAAATATAAATGATCTTAGTTTAAATGGAATTTTGTTAAATGAAAAACTAGAAGCTTATGATGATGATAGGCTTAATCAAGAGTTGTTAGTATTACTTTTAAAATTCTATACTAATAAATTAAGATCAATACAATATAATCAAAATTTAGAATTTAAAGAAAAAGCAAATTTGTTAAGAAAAGTAAAGGATAATATTTATCAATTAAAACTTGGTAAATTAGTTACTTATAATCTGTAATTTAATTGAAAAATTACCTATTTTTTTGATAGAATTATATAAATAAAGGAGTTAATTACATGGAAATAATAGAAACACAAAATGCACCAGCTGCAATCGGACCTTACTCTCAAGCAATTAAAGCTAACGGAATGATATATACCTCAGGTCAAATAGCTATTACTCCTAATGGAGAATTAGTTGAAAGAGATATAAAAAAACAAACAAAGCAAGTTTTAGAAAACCTAGAAAATGTATTAGAAGAAGCACAAAGTGGAATGGATAAAGTTATAAAAGTGACAATTTATTTAGAGAATATGGATGATTTTGGTATTGTGAATGTTTTATATGCAGAAGCATTTGGTGATCATAAACCTGCACGTAGTACGGTTGCGGTTAAAACATTACCTAAAAATGTGCTTGTAGAAATGGATGTAATTGCTTTAGCATATGATTATCATTAATAAATATTAAAATTTGCTTTGCCTTAAAGAAAGTTTAAACTAAAATTAGATAATATACCGTCCCGTTAAATAAAATAGTTAATAAAGATTGATAAAATTAGAGGAATAAATATGTACGCAATTATTAAGTGTGGTGGTAAACAGTACAAAGTAACTGAGGGTGATATCTTAGATATTGATTATACTGGTAAAGCTGCTAAAGAAGCTATTGAAATTACTGATGTTTTAGCTGTAAATGATGGAGAGTTAAAAACTGGTGATGCAGTATCTTCAGCAAAAGTGGAAGCTGAAGTTGTTTTAGATGGAACTGGTGTAAATAGAGATAAAAAAGTTATCATTTACAAAAAAAGAAGAAGAAAAGATTCTAAATTAAAAAGAGGTTTTAGAAAAAGCTTCACAAAAATTAGAATTACTAAAATAGCAGCATAAGGAGACAGGTATGGCACATAAGAAAGGTCAAGGATCTACTCAGAATAATAGAGATTCAGCTGGTAGAAGATTAGGCGTTAAGAAATATGGTGGTGAAGTAGTTAGAGCTGGTAATATTATTATCAGACAAAGAGGTACTAAAGTTCATGTTGGTGAAAATGTAGGTATTGGAAAAGATCACACTATTTTTGCATTAATTGATGGTGTAGTTAAATTTGAAGTAAAAGATAAAAATAGAAAAAAAGTATCAGTTTACGCTTCGTAAATTTTAATTTAATTAAATTTCTCAAAGGGTGTAGTGCTTTTGCCTACACCCTTTTTTTGTTTTAGGAGATAAAAGTGTTTGTAGATAGTGTAAGATTTACCGTCTCATCAGGAAAAGGTGGACAAGGTTGTGCCTCTTTTAGGCGTGAAAAATTTGTTGTTAAAGGTGGACCTGATGGTGGAGATGGTGGAAAAGGTGGAGATGTCTACTTTAAAGTAGATAGTAATACTGATACACTCTCATGGTTTAAAGGTAGACATATCTTAAAAGCTGATAATGGTAAACAAGGTATGGGTAGAAATATGACTGGTAAATCAGCTCCTGCATATACTTTAATTGTACCTCCTGGAACTCAGATTATTGACGATGAATCAAATGAAGTTTTAATGGATTTATTAGAAGAAGGTCAAACTGAATTATTTTTAGAAGGTGGAAAAGGTGGACTTGGTAATGTTCATTTCAAAAACTCAAGAAATCAAAGACCAACTTATTTTCAACCAGGACTTCCAGGTCAAAGTAGAAAAATAAGATTAGAATTAAAGCTTATTGCTGATGTTGGTTTAGTAGGATATCCAAATGTTGGTAAATCAACATTAATTTCAACAACATCAAATGCAGCTCCAGAGATTGCAAATTATGAATTCACAACTTTAACACCAAAATTAGGTGTTGTAGAAGTAGGTGACTATAATTCATTTGTAATGGCTGATATCCCTGGTATAATTGATGGTGCAAGTGATGGTAGAGGGTTAGGATTAGAGTTTTTAAGACATATTGAAAGAACAAAAACTTTATTATTTATGATTGATATTGCAAACTATAGAACAACTATTGAACAGTATAAAGTATTAAAAGAAGAGGTTAAAAAATTCTCACCTGAATTAAGTGAAAGAAATTTTGCAATAGCTTTAACTAAAGCTGATGCGTATTATGGTGAAGATATTGAAAAAGATATAAATGATTTCATAAAAGAAATTGGCTTGGAAGTAACAGGATCTAATGAATTTGGATTTGATAAAAAACTTCCTTATTATGTTCAAGATTTGACTTTTTCAAGATTTGATGAAACAAAACCATTTTTTGTCTTACCAATTTCATCTGTTACACATTTAAATACAAACTCAATCTCATATGCTTTATATGAGTTAATTGGACAAAGCAAAAAATGAAACGTCTTGTTATAAAAGTTGGAAGTGCAGTATTAAGAGAAGATAGTTTTCTTGCACTTGAAAGGCTTAATAATTTAGTAGATTTAATTGCAAAATTAAAAATTGAAAAAAAACTAGAAGTAATTTTAGTTTCTTCAGGGGCAGTAGCTGCTGGAAATACAGTACTAAATCTTGATAAAAAAAAGATATTAAATAGACAAGCTTTAGCTGCAATTGGACAACCTTTATTAATGAAACATTATAAAAAAAGATTTGCTGATCATGGCTTAAAGTGTGCTCAAATGCTTTTAGTTGAAGAAGATTTTGATTCAAGAAAAAGATCTGAAAATGCTAGAGGAGTGATGGAAATTTTAATTAAAAATAATATTGTTCCTATATTAAATGAAAATGATGTAATTGCAAATGAAGAGTTGTTATTTGGCGATAATGATCAATTAGGAGCTCATGTTGCGTATTTCTTTGGTGCAGATATGTTAGCAATTCTATCTGATGTTGACGGATTATATGATTGTAATCCTCACGAAAACAAAAATGCCAAAATGAGAAAAATTGTTTCTGAATTAAAATCTGAAGAATTAGAAATGAAACATACAGCCAATTCTGAATTTGCAACAGGTGGAATAGTTACAAAATTAAAAGCTGCAGATTTTCTACTAAAAAGAGATAGAATGATGTATCTATCATCAGGTTTTGATTTAACTAATGCTTATGATTTTTTAGTTAATGAAAACCATCAAAGTGGAACACTCTTTAAAAAATAAACAAAAATAATAATATATAATCTTTAAACATTAAGGTTAAGTAGCCGATTTACGCTAATATAATTAATTTTTAAAGAAATAAAAAAAGGAAATATTTTATGTCAAAACGTATTCTTTTTATGGGAACTCCTGATTATGCTACAAAAATATTAGAAGAGCTTTTAAGTAGCCAATATAAAATAGTTGGTCTTTTTACTCAACCTGATAAACCTGTTGGAAGAAAACAGATTATAACAGCACCTCATATTAAACAATTATGTATTGATAAAAAATTAGATATTCCAATTTATCAGCCTAAAAAATTAAGAGATAATATTGAAGCAAAAAAACAAATTGAAGATTTAAACCCTGATTTTATTATAGTTGCTGCATATGGTCAAATCTTGCCTAAGAATATTTTAGATATTGCACCATGTATCAATCTTCATGCCTCGTTACTTCCAAAATACAGAGGGGCTAGCCCAATTCAAGAAGCTATTTTAAATGATGATGAATTTACAGGTGTAACTTCAATGCTTATGGAAGAGGGACTTGATAGTGGTGATATACTTGGTTTACAATACTTAAAAATAACTCAAAAAATGGAAGTTTCCGAAGCATTTTCTAAATTATCAAACATAGCAGCGAAACTTACTCTTACTACTTTAGATAATTTTGAACAAATAAATCCAAAAAAACAAAATGATTCTGAAGTAAGTTTTTGTAAAAAAATTAAAAAAGAAAATGGAAAAGTTGATTTTTCAAGTGCGAAAGATTTGTATTTAAAATATAAAGCTTATGCATATTGGCCTGGAGTTTTTTTAGATTCAGGCTTAAAATTAAAAGAAATAACATTAATTGAAACAGACTCTAATAATAAAGATGGTGAAATAATACAATTTGATGATAATAGTGTTATAATTGGATGTACTAAAGGTTCAATAAAAGTCTCTTATTTGCAAGCCCCATCAAAAAAAGCTTTAAATGCAATTGACTATATTAGAGGTCAGAGATTAGAGTGTGGAGACATTCTAAAATAATTGATTAATAGTAAAAAATTTAATCTTTAATATAGTTATATTAGGCATACTAAACTAGATATCATCCTAAAAAATAATAAAATCCAGTTACGCTAAAAAGTGAAATCAATACGCCAATAACTAAAGCATTGATAGCTAATCTTTCATCTAATCCACCTCTTATAGCTAGCACTACAGCCATGGTCATAGGTGGCATAGCAGCTTCAATAATTGTAGTTTTACTCCAAGTATCATCTAAATTATAAAAAACTTGAAAAGATATTAATACCATTATAGGAATAATAAACATTTTTAAAATAATTGCTGCACTTACTATTTCTAGTTTATAAAAAATATTTTTTAATTCAAGTTTCATACCAATTGCAATCATAGCTATTGGAACTAAAGTTGAACCTATAGTTTGCATTGTATTCATAAAAAAATCAGGGACTTCAATGTTTTTTAAAAGTACACTAATAAAGAACATAATTATAGGTGGAAAAAATAAAATACTTTTAATAATTGCTTTAAAATTAACATCTTGACTACTGCCCCAGTTTATTATTAACATACCTAAACTAACAAGTATTAAAAAAGAACCGAAGAGGTCATATATTAGAGCATAAACAATATAATCTTGTCCGTAAAAACTATCTATATATGAAAAACCTATAAAAGAGGTATTCCCAAAAGTTGAAATTATCATAAAAGTAGCTAAAACTTTTTTACTAAGTTTTAAAAATCTTCCAAATAAATATGATAATATTAAATTAATTAATATTATAGAGTTAAAGATAATTATAAGTTTTAATATTTCGTAATTTAGAGTTAATGGATATATCTTAGCAAAAACAATTGCAGGCAGCGAAAAATATATTACGAAATCAATTAGTTCTTTAGAATTATCTTTAATAAATATTTTAAATAAATATCCTAAAGCTAAAAATAATGCAATTGGTAATATGGGATATAACATTTTAAAATTCTTTTTTAAATGATTATATTTAATATATTCTTGAAAAGTTATTATGTATAATCACTTATGAAAATAATAGTATTAGATCAAATTGATTCAACTCATAAATATTTAAAAAATTTAGTAAAAAAAGATGGTTTTACTTATCCAACTTGTATAACTACTAGTTTACAAACGGAAGGTATTGGAAGTCGTAGTAATTTATGGAAAGGAGTAAGAGGTAATTTGTTCTTTTCTTTTGTTTTAGAAAAAAATGATTTGCCAAAAGATTTACAATTACAAAGTGCATCTATATATTTTTCTTTTATACTAAAAGACGTATTATCCATACTAGGCTCTAAAATATGGCTAAAATGGCCGAATGACTTTTATATTAATGATAAAAAGATAGGAGGAACAATAACAACTGCGACTAAAGATCTTATATTTTGTGGAATAGGATTAAATCTTATAGATGTAGAAAAAGAGTATGGAAAACTTGATATAACTATTGATAGCGAATTAATTTTAAATCAATATTTTAAAAGTTTAGAAAAACACACTTCTTGGAAGCAAATTTTTAGCAAATTTAAGATAGAATTTATAAAAAGTAAAAAATATAAAGCTACATTAGATAATAAAAAAATTTCATTACGAAATGCTATTTTAAATGATGATGGTTCAATTGAAATTAATAATAAAAAGGTTTTTAGTTTAAGATGACAGAAATAATTGCAATAGCAAATCAAAAAGGTGGAGTAGGAAAAACTACTACTGCGGTAAACTTAAGTGCAGCATTGGCATTAGAAGGGAAAAAAGTATTATTAATTGATGCTGATCCTCAGGCAAATGCTACAACTTCTTTAGGTTTTCAAAGAGATACGTATGAATACAATATTTATCATGTTTTGTTAGGAACTAAAGAATTAAATGAGATTATTTTAGATTCTGAAATTGTAAATTTAAAAGTAGCACCTTCAAATATTGGACTTGTAGGTATTGAAAAAGAATTCTATAAAAATACTAAAGAGCGAGAGTTAGTTTTAAAAAGAAAAATTGATCCAATTAAAAAAGATTATGATTATATTATAATTGATTCACCACCTGCATTAGGACCAATCACTATAAACACTTTAAGTGCTTCAAACTCAGTTTTAATTCCAATACAGTGTGAATTCTTTGCTCTTGAAGGTTTAGCACAGTTATTAAATACTATTAAATTGGTAAAACAAACAATAAATAGACAGTTACAAATTAGAGGTTTTTTACCTACAATGTATAGTTCACAAAATAATCTTTCAAAGCAAGTCTTCGCTGATTTAGCTCAGCATTTTGAAACTAAATTATTTAAAATAGATGATAGTTCATATGTGGTAATTCCAAGAAATATTAAACTTGCTGAATCTCCTAGTTTTGGTAAACCAATTATGCTATATGATGCGTCAGCTATTGGAACAAAAGCATATACAAACTTAGCCCGTGCAATTGATGGTTAATAATAACATTAGGATGATAAATGGCATTAGGTAGAGGATTAGGTGAGCTTTTAGGTGAAGTAGAAAATGCGTATAATAATTCTAATACTGAAACGAATGCTAATCTAATAATAGAATTACCTATTAATTCTATTAAACCAAATCCAAAACAACCTAGGAAAATTTTTGATGAAGATAAGTTAAGAGAACTTAGTGAATCAATTGTTGAACATGGGCTATTACAACCTATAACTGTTATTGAAGAGCAAATAGGTGAATATATTTTAATATCTGGAGAAAGAAGACTTCGTGCACATAAATTAGCTAATATTGAAACAATTAAAGCCTCAATTATCGATATTGAAAACTTTAAGTTAAGAGAGTTAGCTTTAATTGAAAATATACAAAGAGATGATCTTAATATAGTAGAATTAGCTTATTCTTATGCGCAGTTATTAAATGAACATAACATAACACATGATGAGTTATCAAAAAAGGTTTTTAAATCTAGGACATCTATTACTAATACTTTAAGGTTATTACAATTAAGCTCTTATGTTCAACAAATGCTTGCTAATAATAAAATTAGTGCAGGTCATGGAAAGATTTTATTAGGTTTATCTGAAGATGATCAAAAAAAAGTGTCTGATTCTATTGTTGGACAAAAACTCTCAGTAAGAGAAACAGAATCTTTGGTTAGAGAATTAAAAAATTCTACAGAAAAAAAAGATAATCTAAAAAACAAAAAAACAAAAAAAACTAATTATGATTTTAAACCTTTAGAATCAGCATTAAAAACATTAAAAGATAGTGATTTAAAAGTGAAAGCTGAAAAGAACTATTTTAAAATAGAAATTAATTCTCAAGAAGATATTGAAAAAATTTCTAATTACTTTCGTAACACTTTTTAAATTTATTTTTTAATATTTCTATCTTTAATTAAATTTAAAATTAGTTTTAGATAAAATGTATGAAGTTTTAGTCAAACTAAACTGTAAAAAATATGGAGGAATGAATGTTAGACATAAGTCCTGTATTATTGCTTAGCTCAGGAGTTATTTTCCTTTTTGTTGTGGCAATCCTTAATAGTCGTTTATTCGTACCACTATTAAAGCATATGGATGATAGAACAGAGTCTATTAAAAAAGATTTAGAAAATGCTCAATCAAACACTGCTGATGTAGATGGAATGATAGAAGAAGCTAGTCATGTACTTGCTGAAGCTAAAAAAGAAGCCGCAGCTATTAGAGAACAAGCATACAATGAAGCTAAAGAAATAGCTGATGCTAAACTTGCAAATGCTAAAGAAGAACTAGAAGCTAAAACGCTTAAGTTTGCAAAAGACTTAGAAAAAGAAAAAGAAGCTTTAAAAGAATCGTTAGTAGCTGCAATGCCTCAATTTAATGATAGCTTAAAAGCTAAAATTAGTTCAATTTAAGGAGGTTAGAGTTGAAAAAATTATTAATACTTGGATTAGCTTTAGCTCCGTTGGGGTTATTAGCTAGTAGTGAAGGTGCGGAAACTAACTACGATATCGTACAAAGAACCGTTAACTTTATAATTTTTGCTGGAATTTTATGGTATTTACTTGCTGATAAAATTAAAGCATTTTTTGCAGACAGAACAGCTTCTATTCAAGCTGAACTTGATAAGGTACAAGATACTTTAAAAGCTTCACAAGATAAAGTTGATACTGCAGTGAAAAATTTAGAAGAAGCGAAAGTACTTGCAGCTGAAATAGTTGAATCTGCAAAAACAGACATTGACTCAGTAAAACAAAGAGTTACTGAGGCAGTAGAAGTAGAAATCGCAAATTTAGATAAAGGCTTTGATGATAAAATCAAAGTTGAGACATCAAAAGCTAAAAGAGAAATTGTATCTGCAGTTCTTGATGAGCTATTAAGTTCTGATAATGTTTCGTTAACACAAGATGAGTTAGTTAATATTGTAGTTAAGAAGGTTGCATAATGAATGATTTAATAGCAAAAAGGTATGTAAAAGCATTACTTGATGGTAGGGATGTAAATTCTTCTACTACTATTTATAATGAATTGAAAACTATTTCTTCTGCTTTTAAAGAAGAAAAGTTTATCTCTATTATATCTTCAAGTGAAGTTAGTAGTAAAGATAAAGAAGATTTAGTTATTTCATTTGTAGATGGATGTAGTAATGACTTGAAAAATCTAATTAAATTACTTGGGACAAATAAGAGAATTGATTTAATCCCATCTTTAGTAAAAGAGTTAGATGGTCAAATATCTGAAATGAATAATACTTATACTGGTGTAGTTTTTACTAACAAAGAATTATCTTCTGATTATGTTTCTTCAATTGAAGGACAATTCAGTAAGAAATTTGATGTTAAGTTATCACTATCACAAAATGTTTGTGATTATGATGGTATCAAAGTTGATATTGATAGTCTTGGTGTTGAGATTTCATTCTCAAAACAAAGACTTAAATCACAAATGATTAATCATATTTTAAAAGCAGTTTAGAACTTACAAAGGAGAAATTGAATGGGTGCAAAAATTCAAGCTGATGAAATCAGTTCTATTATAAAAGAAAGAATTGATAACTTTGAATTAAATGTAGATGTTAATGAAACTGGAAAGATCATCTCTTATGCAGATGGTATTGCTCAAGTTTACGGTCTAAAAAATGTTATGGCTGGTGAGATTGTTGAGTTTGAAAATGGCGAGAGAGGTCTTGCTTCAAACTTAGAAGAATCTACTGTTGGTGTTGTTGTATTAGGTAAAGGAGAAGGACTTAGAGAAGGTACTTCTTGTAAAAGACTTGGTAAACTATTAGAAACTCCAGTTGGAGATGGAATGATAGGTAGAGTTGTTAATGGTTTAGGTGAAGCAATTGATGGTAAAGGTGCTATTGAAGCAGCTGAATCTAGATTTGTTGAAGAAAAAGCACCTGGAATTATGGCAAGAAAATCTGTACATGAACCTTTACAAACTGGTATTAAAGCAATTGATGCACTAGTTCCTATTGGAAGAGGTCAAAGAGAGCTTATTATTGGAGATAGACAAACTGGTAAAACTACAGTTGCTATTGATACAATTCTTAACCAAAAGACTGAAGATGTAATTTGTATTTATGTTGCAATCGGTCAAAAAGCATCAAATGTTGCTTCTGTTGTTAGAACATTAGAAGACGCTGGTGCAATGGATTATTCTATTGTTGTAAATGCTGGTGCAGCTGATTCACCTGCTTTACAATTCTTAGCTCCATATGTTGGTGTTACGATTGGTGAATACTTTAGAGATAATGGTAAACACGTTTTAATCATTTATGATGATTTAACTAAACATGCTGTTGCTTATAGAGAGATGTCTTTATTATTAAGAAGACCTCCAGGTCGAGAGGCATTCCCAGGGGATGTATTCTACCTACACTCAAGATTATTAGAAAGAGCTGCAAAATTATCTGACGCCTTAGGTGCTGGATCAATGACTGCATTACCAATTATTGAAACTCAAGCTGGTGATGTTGCTGCATATATTCCTACAAATGTTATTTCTATTACAGATGGTCAAATCTTCTTAGAAACAAACCTTTTTAACTCAGGTATTAGACCAGCTATTAACGTAGGTCTTTCAGTATCAAGAGTTGGTGGTGCTGCGCAAATTAAAGCAACTAAACAAGTTGCTGGTACACTTAAATTATCTCTTGCACAGTTTAGAGAGCTTGAAGCATTTGCTCAGTTTGCATCTGATCTTGACGAAAGTACAAGAAAAGAGTTAGAACTTGGTCAAAGAATGGTTGAAGTACTTAAGCAAGGTGTTAATGCTCCTCTAGTAATTGAAAAACAAGTTGTAATTATTTACGCTGGTACAAAAGGTTACTTAGAAAGTGTAGCTGTTGAAGATGTTGTAAGATTTGAAGCTGAATTACATGAATTCATAGCACAAAAATATTCAAATATTCTTGAAAACATTAAATCTAAGAAAAAATTAGATGATGAAACAGAAACAGCATTAAAAGCTGCGTTAGAAGAGTTTGTAACTGTTTTTAATGCAAAATAAGGATAGTCTATGGCTAACTTAAAAGAGATTAAATTAAAAATCGGAAGTGTTAAAAACACACAGAAGACTACTAATGCTATGAAGTTAGTATCTTCTGCAAAACTTACTAGAACTAGACAATTGTCAGAACAAGCTAGAAGTTATGCAAAGAAGATTAATGAAGTACTTTCTGAAATAGCAAATAGAGTTAGCAAAATTCAAGATGGGGGAAATACTAATAAAGCTTTCCTTCAAAATGATAACCCAAAAACAGTTGATATTGTTTTTGTAACAGCTGATAAAGGTTTGTGTGGTGGTTTTAATATGGGAACAATTAAAACTGTTACAAAATTGGCGCAAGAGTATGCAGATAAAGGTACAACTGTAAGATATAGAGTAGCTGGAAGAAAAGGTGTTGACTTTTTTAACTTCCAAAATATTGAGTTACTTCAATCTGTATCTGATTTATCTTCTGCTCCTGAGTACGATAGAGCGGCAGATTTTATAAAAGATGTTGTTGAAGATTTCCAAAATGGTACAACTGAAAAAGTAGTACTTGTTTATAATGGATTTTTAAACATGCTGACTCAAGAAATTAGAGTTAGAGAATTGTTACCAATTAGTTTAGAAGAAGTTGAAGTTACAGAAACTCAAACTTCTATGCTAGAAATAGAACCAGATGATGATGAAGAAGTATTAACTGAATTAACTAGTAAATATATTGATTTCAATATGTATTACTCTTTAATAGACTCATTAGCTGCTGAACATTCAGCTAGAATGCAAGCAATGGATGCTGCAACTAAAAATGCAAAAGAAAAAGTTAATAGTTTAACAGTAGAATATAATAAAGCTAGACAAGCTGCGATTACAACAGAGCTGATAGAAATTATCAGTGGTGTTGAATCATTAAAATAATTTAAAGGAGCTGCCCGTATGAAAGGTAAAGTTATTCAGGTAATGGGTCCTGTTGTTGATGTAGAATTCGACGGATACCTACCAGAAATTAATGAAGCTATTGACGTAGTTTTAGCTGACGCTAACGCTGACAGATTAGTATTAGAAGTTGCTGCACACATTGGTGATAGTAGAGTTAGAACTATTGCAATGGATATGACTGAAGGTTTAACTAGAGGTCAAGAGTGTAATGCGACTGGAGGACCAATTCAAGTACCAGTTGGAGAAGCTGTACTTGGAAGAATATTTAATGTTATTGGTGATCCAGTTGATGAAGGTGAAGCAATTCCTGAAGATACACCAAAATGGTCTATTCATAGAAATGCTCCAACATTTGAAGAGCAATCTACAAAAACAGAAATGTTTGAAACAGGTATCAAAGTAGTTGATTTACTTGCACCATATTCAAAAGGTGGAAAAGTAGGACTATTTGGTGGTGCTGGTGTTGGTAAAACAGTAATTATTATGGAGCTTATCCATAACGTTGCATTTAAACACTCTGGTTACTCAGTTTTTGCTGGTGTTGGTGAAAGAACAAGAGAAGGTAATGACCTTTACTACGAAATGAAAGACTCTAATGTACTTGATAAAGTTGCATTATGTTATGGTCAAATGAGTGAGCCTCCAGGTGCAAGAAATAGAATCGCACTTACTGGTCTTACAATGGCTGAGTACTTCAGAGATGAACAAGGTCTTGATGTATTAATGTTCGTTGATAACATTTTTAGATTTGCTCAATCAGGTTCTGAAATGTCAGCATTATTAGGAAGAATTCCATCTGCAGTTGGTTACCAACCAACACTTGCTTCAGAAATGGGTAAATTACAAGAGAGAATTACTTCAACTAATAAAGGTTCAATTACTTCTGTACAAGCTGTATATGTACCAGCAGATGACTTAACAGATCCAGCTCCTGCTTCTGTTTTTGCTCACTTAGATGCTACAACAGTTCTTAATAGAAAAATTGCTGAAAAAGGAATTTATCCTGCAGTTGATCCACTTGATTCTAGTTCTAGAATCTTAAGTGCTGATATTTTAGGTGAAGAACATTATGGTGTGGCTAGAGGTGTTCAATCTGTACTTCAAAAATATAAAGATTTACAAGATATTATTGCAATCTTAGGTATGGATGAGTTATCAGAAGAAGACAAACTAGTTGTTGCTAGAGCAAGAAAAATCGAAAGATTCTTATCTCAACCATTCTTCGTTGCTGAAGTATTTACAGGTAGCCCAGGGAAATATGTTGAATTAAAAGATACTATTGACGGATTCAAAGGAATCTTAGATGGTAAATATGACAACATCCCAGAAATGGCATTCTATATGGTTGGTGGAATTGATGAAGTTCTAGCTAAAGCCGAGGGTATGAAATAATAAATAAGGTAGCTTTATGGATACAATTAAATTATCGATAGTTGCACCAAATGGTCAAATTTTTAATGATGACGTTAAAACTGTTACTCTTCCTGGAAAAGAGGGAGAGTTCGGTGTTCTACCAGGACACGCATCTTTAGTATCATCATTAACTGTTGGCGTAATTATTATAGAAAAAGCAAATTCAATTGAAGCAGTAGCTATAAATTGGGGACATGTAAAAGTTTCTGAAAGCTCTGTTGATGTTTTAGTAGATGGAGCTGTTGCTCTTACTTCAGGGGAAGATTCTGAAACTGCTAGAAGTATTGAATCTGCAAAAGAATTAGTGAACTCTGTTAAAGATGCAAATGTTTCTTTAGCAGCAGTTGAAGCTAAAATCAATTCATTCGCATAATAAAAGATGATTGATACAGCTTTAAATTATTTAGGTAATGGTAGTGCAATAACACTTTTAGTGTTATTGTCGCTGTCTTGTTACTTCGTATTAGTTTTTTGGATATTTATATATAGAATTTTATCTTTAAACTCTTCAATTTTTAACGAAAAAAAATCTTTAGAATCATTAACTTCTAGAAATGCTTCAATTAGTCCTTTTTCTGCATTACATAAATGTGCAAACAATGTTAATAGAAAAGAGATTTTACATGCTTGTGAAATTAATATTATAAAAGATGCAAGTGTAGGTATATCATGGATGTCTATTATTGCTTCGACTTCACCTTTTATTGGTCTATTTGGAACAGTTGTTGGTATACTAGAGTCATTTTCAAAATTTTCTTCACATTCTAAAGTCGGATTTTCAGTTATTGCTCCTGCAATTAGTGAAGCTTTAGTAGCAACTGCAGCAGGTATTTTTGTAGCAATTTTTGCTTATACTTTTCATCAAATACTTACAAGAAAAGTCTACGAATTAAATACTTACTTAAAGGCACAATCAGAAGTATTAATTGCTAAAGGATAATTATGTATGATTATAATCAAAAGCCTGATTTAAATATTACTCCTTTAGTTGACATTATGCTTGTATTACTTGCAATTTTAATGGTTACAGCTCCAGTTATTGAGTTTGAAGAAGCTATTAATCTTCCCAAGGGAAGTAAATCTAGACAGATTCAAGCGGTTAAGAAAATTGATATATTAATTACAAAAGATAGAATTGTTTTAGTTAATAAAAAGAAGTATAATATTAATAATTTTGCGGATAATTTTATTTTATATGCAAAAGATAGAGATAGAAAAACTCCTATACATATAAGAGCAGAAAGAACATTGATTTACGATGATATAATGAATGTTTTAAAATCAGTAAAAGAAGCTGGTTTCTTTAAAGTTGCACTTATTACTGATGGATAATTATGCAAAAGAGTGGCTACTTTTATATATCAGGTTTTTTATCTTTTAGTATATACTTAATTATTTGTGCTTTTTTTTTATATTATATTAATGCTCCAAAACCTAAGAAATTTGATTCAATTTCAAAAACTACAGTCTTAGAGCTAGAAATAATTAGTACTAGAGCCGAAAAAAAATCAATTGCTCAAAAAAGTAAGGTTAAAGAACAAGAAATTGTAAAAAAATCTACTTCTAAATCTAATAAACAAAAAGCAGATTTTAAATCACTATTCGCAAATGTAAAAACTAAAGCTAAAAAAACTGTAGAAAAAGATGTAAATGCTGTCAAAGCATCTATTGATCCAAGTCGTTTTAAATCAAAATTTCAAAAACAGAAAAAAACTGATAATGTTTCTATATCAAAGATTTTACATGAAACAAAAAGTACTACAAATAAGCCTCTAAACAATTCAAGTGAAAAAGGACTAGAACATGAGTATTTTTCCAAAATAAAACAAATACTTTGGTCTCGATGGAACCCTAAATTATTAGAAGATGGATTGCTAGTAAAGGTTCTTGTAATGATTACAAATAATGGTAATTTTGATTATCGTATTATGAGATATTCAAATGATGTTAGGTTTGATGAATCATTAAAAGAGTTTTTAGAATTACAAAAAAATGAGATTTTCCCTTCTCATAAAATTAACGATAAAGTGGATATAATAATAAATTTTAAATCAGAAGGTTAATATATTATGAAACAAAATAGAATCATACAATCAAGTAAAAAATTAATAGTTTTAGTTTTATTTTTTACAAATTTTTTATTTGGAGCTGATGCAGAGCTTGATATTATAAAAAAATCAAGTAGTTTACCAAAAATAACTATATCAGTTGCTCCTAGTGCAATGAAAAAAGAATTAACTGAAAAAATAAAAGATATTGTAATTAAAGATTTAAAAGTTAGTGGTCATTTTGAAATAAGTGATATTAACATGATAGTTGAATATAACAAAATTCCAGATATGTTAAAATTATCTAATAATGGTGTTGATTTATTTTTAAATATAAATTCAAGTATTAGTGGATTTGGTGGATATTCAGTTATGGTTAAACTTTATGATATAAATTCTAAACAGTTAGTATATAATAGAACCTTTACAACTGCAAAAGAGGAAAGATACCCATTTCTATCGCATAGAATAGCAATTTCTATAAATAAACATTTAAATGCGCCTTCAATTGATTGGATGGATAAATTTGTGATTTTTTCTCAATATAAAGGTGCAAGAAAAGCAGATATTATAATTGCGGATTATACTTTAACTTTTCAACAAAGTGTCATAAGAGGAGGGTTAAATATTTTTCCTAAATGGGCTAATAAAAAGCAAGAAAGTTTTTATTATACTACTTATGATAAAGATGTTCCTACACTTATAAAAACAAATTTGTATACTAGGAAAAGAGAAACTATCATGAAAAGTGAAGGTATGTTAGTCGCCTCTGATATTAGTAGTGATGGAAAGAAAATATTAATTACTGCTTCACCAAATTATCAGCCTGATATTTATCTTTATGATACGGTGAAAAAATCTAAAATAAGATTGACAACATACAAAGGTATTGATGTTGGAGCTCATTTTGTGGAGAATGATTCTAAAATAGTCTTTGCATCAGATAGATTAAAATACCCAAATATATTTGCTAAAAAAATTGGAAATAGAGGAGTCGAGAGATTAGTTTATCATGGTAGAAATAATTCTTCTGCCTCTACTCATAAAGATTTTGTTGTATATATAAGTAGAGATAAAGATAATGAATTTGGAACATATGCTTTTAATTTATATTTGATGTCTACAAAAAGTGATTTCTTAAAAAGATTAACATCAAAAGGGAATAATCAGTTTCCTAAATTTTCGCAAGATGGAGAATCAATTATATACTTGAAAAATTATAAAAATAAAAGTTCAATTAATATTATAAGACTTAATTATTCTAAATCTTTTTCTTTTCCTTTAAAAAATGGAAAAATCCAATCTATTGATTGGTAGTTAATATAAGCTTTAAAATCTAAGAATTTTGGAATTAGAACATTTAGATTTAGTATTGTATTAGGAAATGGAGTAGCATTAAATAAAATGATTGCGCCATTTCAATTATATTTTTGTCGAACAATTGGTAAAGTGAATCAATTTTTTTCTTTTATATATATGAGTGATTTATTAAATACATATAGATTTATTTGAGAGAAAAAAACTTAGATGATATTTTTAATTTTACTTCTCCAAATTTATTAACGAATAAATAATTAATAAAAACTTTAGTAACCGTATTAAAAAGACCTACAATAATTCCAGTTCCAAATTTGATTTTAAATATGATTTTTGGTAAAGGAAAAGTTGTATTAACACAAGGTCAGTGTGTAAAGCCAAAAAGTTTAATTAAAAATAGTTTTAGTTTTAATTTGATAACATACAAAAGATCTTATTAATCTATGTAATTAGTCATTAAGCTTAAATTTAGTAAAATCGGACAAAATTTTTTATAAGGAAATTGATAATGAAAAAATTAAGCATTTATACTTTTTTAGTTGCAACTGTATTATTTACTGGTTGTGGTCAAAAAGAAGTACAAGTATCTGAACCACAAACACAAGCAGTAGCTCCTGTTAAAAGCAGCTCTGAAACTGTATTGAATAATGTAGAAAATTCTAATATTCAAGAAAAAGTTATAAATGACGCTCTAGTAGAGAGTTCAGAAAATGGTTACTATTATACTATTAATGGTAAAAAAGAGTTTATCGAGAATGTTTATTTTGCTTTTGATAAATATGATTTAAGTGATTCTTCAAAATCAATTGTAAGAGCGAATGCTTCAAAATTATCAGGAATTCAAGCTGGTACTACTATTAAAGTTGAAGGTAATTCTGATGAGTGGGGTACAGATGAGTATAACTATGCATTGGCTTTAAAAAGAGCAAAAGTAGTTAAAGATGGTTTAGTTATGAATGGTATTGATTCTTCTGCTATTAAAGTTGTAAGTTTTGGTGAGAGTAATCCAACTTGTAATGAAAAGAATTCTGCTTGTTGGCAAACAAACAGAAGAACAGAGCATAAATTAGTAAAATAATAAATGAATAAATTAATTTTAAATAGTCTTTTTCTTATTAGCACATTAAGCTATGCCAATGAAGTATCAGTTTTTGGTGCTGGTAATTTAGATTCAAAAAATCCGTATGGTTTAAACTCTACGGAAAAAAAGATTTTGAAAAATAAAAAAACCTTAGGAAATATTGATTCAAAAGTTAAAAATGTAAAATATACAATTGAATCAATAAATGAGAGAATTGATGGATTAGAATCTATTTATGAAGGTGACTCACAAAAGCTAAATGAATCAGTTCTAAAATTAAATGAGATGATAAAAAAAATTGAAGAAAATTCAACGTTAACTGAAAAAAATTTATCTGATATAGAAGATTTAAAAAATGTATCTGCTCAAATACTTAGTTTACAAGAAGAACTTGCTTCTGAAAATCAAAAAAATATTTTGAGTTTAAAAAAAGCAATATCAAAATTATCTAAAACTACAAATAGTATTAATGCTAAATACATCTCTGAAAAAGAGTTTAAATCTAACATGAATCAATTTATTACAAGAGTTGAATTTGAAGCTTTAAAGAAATCTTTAGGCATAAAAAATATTAGTAAGACTTCAACAACAAAAAAGAAGACGTCTACTTCTAATAAGAAATCTATGATGGATGAAGCAATTAGATTATTTAAAAAAGATTATTTCACAAAAGCTATTCCTATATTTGAAGAATTAATTTCTGCTAATTATAAGCCAGCAGCTAATAATTTTTATTTAGGTGAAATATGGTATTACAGAAAAAAATATGAAGATGCAATAAGACACTTTAAAACTTCTGCAATATTGTATGATAAAGCTCCATATATGCCTAATCTTTTACTTCATAGTGCAATCTCATTTGAGAAAATTAAAGATTTTAGTAATGCAGCTAATTTTTATAGTTCTTTAATTGATATCTATCCAGATTCAAAAGAAGCTAAAACTGCTACTAAAAAATTATCAAATATACAATAAAAAAATAAATTTATAAAGGAAAAAAATGTCAAAAGTAATTGGTATAGAATACAATTTAAAAGATGCGAATTCTGGTGAACAACTAGATTCAAATGTTGGGGGAGCTCCATTAGAGTTTATTTCTGGAAAAGGTCAAATTATTCCAGGTTTAGAATCTAAATTAGTAGAAATGAATGAAAATGAATCTGCAGATGTTTTAGTAGAACCATCTGAAGGTTATGGTGAATTTTCTGAAGAAGCAGTTCAAACATTGCCAAAAGAACAATTTGCTGGTATTGAGTTAACTGAAGGTATGACTTTATATGGAACTGGTGAACAAGGTGAAACTGTTCAAGTTGCTGTTAAATCATTTACAGATGAAGAAGTAGTTATTGATTATAATCATCCAATGGCTGGTAAAACATTAATGTTTTCTGTTACAATTCTTTCATTAAGAGATGCAACTGAAGAAGAAATACAAACTGGTGTTGTTGGTGGAATGGCTGCTATGGGTAGTGAAGGTGGATGTTGTGGTTCTCAAGACCAAGCACAACCTGCTGGTCAATCTCATGGTGGTTGTGGTTGTAGTCACTAATTGGCAGGTTGTCAAAACATTTATTTTTGTAACTACACACAAAAGAGAAAAAAGCCCGAAAGTTTTATACTTTCGGGCTTTTTTATTTTATAAACTATAAAAAGATAGTATAATTTCGCTCAAAAATGAAAAACATAAATTTTATACAAAGGTGAAGAGCATATGAAAAAAGTAGCTTTTATATTTCCAGGTCAAGGAAGTCAATCTATTGGCATGGGAAAAGATTTTTTTGAAAATAGTGATATTGCGAAAGAGATGATTTCAAAAGCAAGTGAAAGATTAAATATTAATTTTGAAAAATTACTATTTGAAGAAAATGATGATTTAGGAAAAACTGAATTTACTCAACCTGCAATTTTACTAGTAAGTTCTATTGCAAACGCAATTTTCAAAGAAAAATGTGATATCGTACCGGAATTTGTGCTAGGACACTCTTTAGGTGAATTTTCTGCATTAGTAAGTGCTGGTGCAATTGATTATTTAGATGCAATTGAACTAGTTCATAGACGTGGTTTATTTATGACAGAGGCTTGTTCTGATGGCGGAGCTGGAATGATGGCTTTAGTTGGAATGGATGATGTAAGTGTTGAAAGAATATGTTCGGAACAAAGAGATACTGGAAAACAAGTTTGGCCAGCAAATTATAATATGGATGGACAATTAGTTTTAGCAGGTATTAAAGCTGATTTAGAATCACTTGTTGATACTTTCAAAGAAGCTGGAGCAAAAAGAGCTATTGTTTTAGATATGTCAGTTGCTTCTCACTGTGAATTATTGACTAGTGCTGTTGAAAACTTAAAGCCATACTTAGAAGAGTATTTAGAAGAAGAGTTCTCTGATGTTATTTCAAATGTTAGCACAGAAGCTTATTGTACTAAATTTGATGCAATAGAATTATTATCTTCTCAATTGACATCTCCTGTTAAATATAAACAATCTATATCAGACAATGCGGAAAAAATTGATACTTTTATAGAGTTTGGTAATGGAGTTGTTTTAAAAGGTTTAAATAGAAAAATATGTAAAGGTACTCCTACTGTAAATGTATCAGATATATCATCACTTGAAAAAGTAATTGAGGGCTTAAATGACTAAACTAGCAATAATGGGAGCAATGGAAGAGGAAATAGAACCTCTTTTAGAGCATTTTAAAAATATAAAAATTACAGAGTTCGCAAATAATAAATATTATGAATTAAACTATAATGGTTTGGATATCGTTGTAGCTTACTCGAAGATTGGAAAGGTATTTGCAAGTTTAACAGCTAGTACAATGATAGAAAAATTTGGGTGTGATACTTTACTTTTTTCTGGTGTTGCTGGTGGTATTAATCCTAAACTAAAAATTGGTGATTTAATTATAGCGAATAAACTTTGCCAGCATGATTTAGATATCACAGCTTTTGGACATCCTCATGGATATGTTCCCGAAGGTTCAGTTTATGTTGAAACTTCAAAAGAGTTAATAGAAGTTGCTAAAATAGTAGCCTCTGAAAATGGTATCAAAGTTATTGAAGGTACTATTGCTACAGGAGATCAATTTGTACACTCAATGGAAAGAAAAGAGTTTATAGAATCTACGTTTAAAGCTGATGCTTTAGAAATGGAAGGTGCAAGTGTAGCTGTTGTTTGTGATGCTTTAAATGTCCCTTTCTTCGTTTTAAGAGCTATTTCTGATACTGCTGATATGGATGCAGGATTTGATTTTGATGAGTTTTTAAAATCATCTGCAAAAAATTCTGCTGATTATTTAATAAAAATAGTCAATAAATTAAATAAATAAAACTAATAAGTCCTCATTTCTTTTCTTTTGAGGGCTTATTTATTCTTCAACTCATAAAAAAATCTTCAATTACTAAAAAATAATTTAAAAGTTTTAATTTAGTTACATTATATAATTATAATCAAATAAATTATAATGAGACTAAAATGAAACTTTTTTTAATATAGAATATAAATATAAAAATATTTTTTGGAGAATAATATGTATGAAGGTATAAAAATATACAACGGTGGAAAATTAGTAGATTTAAATGCTTTAAAAAAATCAGATTATGATTTAGTTTTAAATGGAATAGATACACTTAATATAATTTTAGAAGGCAAAGCTTCTTATAATGATGATATAAAAATAATGGAAAATAATAAGGATATATTAATTTCATTAGGCGATGCTAATGGGAATGACTTTTCTCTTATTCTTAAAGGTTTAGTAGAGTTACTTTTAACTAATAACTCATCTGTTCCAGTATTTGAAGTATTTCATGGAGCAGAACGATTAGAGTCTATGCTTTCAACTTCTGATTTGGAAGCATCAGCTTCTGGTGGAGAAATTCTTTCAAGTGTTGAATCTTCAAATGGATCAAAAAATGAATCTCTTGGTGCTCCAAATAGTGCTAACATATCAGATAGAATTAATGATTTTCAACAAACAAGAGTATTAGAATCGAAGGAACTTATAAATAATCAATCAGATAACTCAACACAAATAATTAATTTAACTTCATCTAATGTAACATTAGGTTTTACTGATACAGGAATCCTAGGAGATGATAATATAACTAATGATGGAATAAT
>JAAETO010000256.1 GCA_024228275.1 Arcobacter sp. | reverse complement strand
AGAGAAGAATATAAAGATGATTTGATATAAATGACTGTATTTGATTGGTTAAATGAAATAACAGTTAAGAAAACACCACCTAATGATTTTACACAAGAAAATTGGGATGATTGGAATTCTTATATGGTACATAGATTTTTATCAATGAATATAAATTATATTGACATAGTTAATTTTGTACAAAATATAAATCCCCAAAATAAAAAGGAGATTTATACTATTTATAGGGAGATGATTCCTAAAAGAAAAGTATGGAATAAATATATTAAAAATCAAAATAAAAAAGATTCTAAAGAAATAGCAAAAATCATAGCTAATAAATTATCAATTGGAAGTGATGAAGCTAATTCGTATATTCCCATGTTAGGAAAAGAAGGTGTCACTGAAGTATTAAGTGATTTAGGTTACGAAAAAAAAGAAATAACTAAATTAATAAAAACGATATGAATTTACAAGTATACAAATTTTTAAAAGCAGAAGCAGAAGCTGATAAAGCTAAAGCACTAGCTAGTATTCAACTATTAACCAACCACCCAGCAGGTATAGGTGACCATTCAACTAAAGATTATTGGGATAACTGTAATGAAGCCCTTAAATTATTAGCTTCAGCAGATGAAAGATTAGAAGTGTTAGAAAAATACTTTAACAACAAAGAACAAGTAAATGGATAGTAGAAAAGCATGGGAGTTTAGTCAAGAAAAAGAAGTTGAAGCAGTTAAAACATCTCCAACAGTAGAAGCATTTGAAACAGAATACCCAGAATTATCTGAGGAATTTAAACAAATTACTAAAGAGATGTACGAAATGTTTGCTGCTAAACATATGGATTATGGTTTAAATAACATTGCTTTAGGTGGTGATATTTTAAATAATAAAGATGATAAAAAATTCTCATTAACAGGATTAGCAATTAGATTAACTGATAAAATAAGTAGATTAAAAAATTTATTAGTTAATGGTAAAAATTATGTTAAAGGTGAAGGTATGGAAGATACTTTTATTGACATTGCTAATTATGGGATAATCGGTCTTTTAGTAGGTCGTGATAAATGGAAAAAATAGTTTGGGTAAAAAGAAAGTACCAATTATAGTAAGGGAGATTAGAAATAATCCCCCTTTACCAGTTAACTTTGCAGTTGAAAAGAATATATCTTATTCACAATTGTCAATGTTTACTCAGTGTCCTAAAAAATGGTCATTACAATATAGAGATGGTCATAAAGTTAGTGAACAAAGTATTCATATGACATTTGGAACAGCTCTACATGAAGTAATTCAGCATTATATAGATAAAATTTATGAAGTAAGTGGAGCAGCAGCTGATAGAATTGATTTAGAAGAATTATTTGAGGATACTTTAAGGAAATGTTACGCTGAAGATTATAAGAGAAATAATAATGAACATTTTAGCTCACCAACAGAATTAAGAGAATTTTTTGAAGATGGTAAAGAAATTTTAAAATTTATTAAAAAGAAAAGAAATCTTTACTTTAAGAAAAAAGGAACATATTTAGTTGGATGTGAAGTACCTATTGTTGTAGCACCTAATTTACGTCTTAATCGTGTTAAATATATGGGTTACCTAGACATAGTACTATATAATGAATACTCAGAAACATTTAAAATAATAGACATTAAAACTAGTACTAAAGGATGGAATAAATGGGCTAAAAAAGATGAATCAAAACAATTCCAATTAATATTATATAAACATTTCTTTAGTAAACAATATAATATACCAATTGAAAACATAGATATTGAGTTTTTTATAGTTAGAAGAAAAATATATGTTGATGGTGATTATCCTCAAAAACGTGTACAACAATTT
>JAAETO010000255.1 GCA_024228275.1 Arcobacter sp. | reverse complement strand
TTCTGATACATTTTCATTAACAAATGCCATATTTAATCTCCTGTATTCTAATATCTTTTAATTGTTCTAATTTTTGTTTATAATTTAGTGCCAAACTTTCTTTTAAAAACGCTATTTTTACATCGATAAAATTCATTATGCCACCCTTTTTATTTCTTTATTTTCTAGTTCATAAAATCAATTAGTGCTTACATATATCTTATTGAGTAAATTTGCCAACTTCACTGTATCATTAACATCAATATGTTTTAATTGTTCTACTGCTTGCTCATAACTTAGTGCCATTCTTTCCCCCTAAATTCTATTTCTACATCTTCGTTTGGTACCCTTGACTTAACTCCAAATTGACCATATACATTTAATGCCTCTTTTATTATCTCTTTCAAAGCTTTATTACTGACCCCATCAATAGATTCAGGACTAATAGACACAAGCTCCCAAATCTTTCTAAAAGGTCTCTCTTCAAAACTAGAGCTTCCTTCTAAAGGTGGGTCAAATAGTCTTACCTCTACTTCTTTGCCTTTATAATTAAGCATCCAAACCTCTTCCCCTGTACTTTGTCGATACTCCCAATCTGGATCCATGACATTTGTTAGATATGAAAACCAAATCTCTCTGTCTCTGTCAATAGTCCAATCTAATGTATAATGACTTCTATGCTCTTTTTTAATTTTTCTAAACTTATCCTTATATTTATTCTTCAACTCCCAAAGCCCATACTTTTCAATCTCTTCTTCTGATACATTTTCATTAACAAATGCCATATTTAATCTCCTGTATTCTAATATCTTTTAATTGTTCTAATTTTTGTTTATAATTTAGTGCCAAACTTACTATTGACATTTTACTTTCCTTCTATTTATTTATTTTGTTTATATGGATTTGGTATTATTTTTTCTTGTAACTTAATACTATTTCCATAATAATTACATCCTTGTTGACTCTTGTTAAAACCAATTAAAGTAGCTAAGCTATTTATATACCATCCACTGTTTAATGTAAAATTCATAAATTCTCCCATTACTTCATTTGTATTCTTATTTATTATTCCCGTTAATCCAAATCCTAATGGCAGTATTTTAAATAAATTATTCATTAGATAATGTTCTTTCATATAGTTTTCTTTATATTTAATTGAATTATAAAAACTATAATTACTCCTAGGCACCTTAATCACATTCTTCAAATCATACGTTTTGATAATCTCATCTGTACTCTTGCATGATTTTTTATAGTTCTTATCTTCTGCTTTTAAATTATTGTATTTGTTGTTGCAGTAGTTTAGGTAGACTATTTTAAACTTCCAGTCAGTATTTGTATCTTTATAATAAATGCCTCTCTTAATCAAATTATTATCTGCAAAAAAATCAAACTTTTTACCTTTATATGAATTATTAGCTACATTCAAACCCTCATAAAACCAATAATCCTTCTGCTCTTGTAAATCATCTACTGTTTTATAAATCTTAACGCCACCTTTTGTAAAACACAGATATTTAAAATAAACATATCCAGCTATATGATCCCAAAAAGGCAAAGTAATCAG
>JAAETO010000254.1 GCA_024228275.1 Arcobacter sp. | reverse complement strand
TACCAATTAATGTTGTATTATTTATCATTCTTTTACAATTTTCTTTACAGATTGTTATATCATCAGAATCAATAACTAAAACAGAATCTCTTTTATTCTCAAAACTATTTGGTATAACTGATATGACTACACTTATTCAGACAAAGAATACAAAGCTATTCTGAGTTAAAATAAACAATAAGTGGAGATAAAATGAGAAGTAGTAAATACACCCAAGAATTTAAAGATTCAACAATTCAACTTGTAATGAATAGTGATAAATCAACATATCAAATTGCACAAGATTTGGATATCAATGATAAAACTTTGTATAGTTGTCAAGTGCAATCTAAAAATGTACCAATATGCAAAGCAAAAATGCACCACCTAATAGCTTAAATTAGCTACAACTTATTTCTAAAATACCTTCTTTTTTCTTTTGTTTTAATCTATAGCTTTCTCCTTGTATATTTATAATATGTGAATGATGAATTAATCTATCCAAAATTGCAGTTGTTAGTGCTTCATCATTATTTAAAATTTCTTTCCATTTAGTAAAAGTTAAATTTGAAGTAATCATAATAGATGAATTCTCATATCTTTTATTTACTATTTGGAAAAACAGATTTGCTTGTTTTTCATTTAATTTTACATATCCAAACTCATCAATTATTAATAGTTTTACACTTTTAATTACTCTTGAAAAATAGTTCTCTAATTTACCTTGTAATTGTGCAGCTTCAAGTTGAAATAATAAATCATTCATTGTTATAAACTTTGTTCTTATTCTTTGTTGTGTCGCAATATATCCTATACTTTGAGCTAAGTGTGTTTTACCAACACCTGATGGTCCAAAGAACAATATATTCTCATTTCTATCAATAAACTGCAAGGTAGCAATTTCATTAATTAGAGTTTGATTTACAGATGAACTTGTATAGTCAAACATATCTAATGTTTTTATTTTAGGGAATCCTGCCATCTTCAACAACATATTTTTACTTGAAACTATTCTTCCTTCTTTTTCTAGTTCAAACAATTTTAATAAATATTTACTATATGATAATTTATCTTTAGAGGCTTGAGTACTTACACTTTGATAATGTTCTAATACTCTTGGTAATTTATATACCTTACAATGCTCTTGTATTAACTCATGAAGCATTTTTAGCACCTGACATTAATACTTGGTCATAATCACTTAATTGTGTGAAATAGGATATATCAATATCAATCTTATTTTCAATATGTTTTACATTATTGTTTTTTGCAATTGGTTCTATTGTAGGTATATTTTGATTGAAATATTTAATTTCATCTTGAAGAAGGACAAAGGGTTTTTCTTTAGTTGTGGCATGTATTCTTTCATTAGCTTTATTAAGCCATGAGAACAAATAAGTATTTAGCAAACTAACATCAATATTAACTCCACTACCTTGTAGTTTTGCTTTTAAAGGTATATAAAAATTCTCTTTCAAATATCTATTAAATCTTTCTACTTTTCCTTTAGTTTGTGCTCTATATGGTTGACACACTTTTGCTACAAATCTATGTTTTGCAAATTCTAAAAATCTTTCATTAAATCCATGTTGTTTTACACCATATTTATCTCTTTTTATAATTACTGATTTTAAGTTATCATACAGTAATGTTTGTGGTATTCCACCAAAGTATTCAAATGCTTTTAAATGACAATCTTGCCAAGTGTCTTGTTTCATATTAGAAGTAAAATAAACAAAAGTAGCTCTACTATAACCTAATGTCATAACAAATCCATATATTGGATTTTTACCACTTCTTATTATTGTCCAATCTACTTGACCTTGAAATCCTGGTTTAGTTTCAAATCTTATTATCTCTTGTTTTTTATGTTTAGGATTTAAAGATGCTAAGTAATATTGTAATACTCTTATCTTACCTTCATATCCATATTCACAAATCTCTTCATATATTACACTTGATGGTATTTTATTTGGTAATGCTTGATTTACTCTTGAAACAATATATTCTTTATATTTATCTAAATACGATTCATAAGTTCTTTTTTTATATTCAAGCTTTTCACCTTGCTTTAATCTTTTTGAAATAGTTCTTCTATCGAGTTTGGTAATCTTTGATATTGATCTTATACTATGACCTTGTTTTTTTAATGTATGTATCACTACAAATTCCTCATTTGTTATCAAGAATCCTCCTAGTTTTTTTCTAGTTAAATTCTATCTTTTATGTGGTACATTTTTACTTTGCACTACTGGTGTATTTTAGCATTGCATTTAACAATTATTGTATTATCTACTTTTGTCCTTTTATTGTAAAATAAATTAGTATCTGTAAAAGTGTTTTTATGAATTTAAAAAGGATGATAAATAAAGAATATTACAAAAAAGCAGTAAAATTAAAACTAAAAGAAGTAGATTAGCCAAGTTTTATTTTTTACTGTTTTGTATCTGTAGTTTCAGAAATCATCTTTAAAGAATAAGAACTTTATTTTGTTTATTTATTTGTCTAGCTTGTTCTCTTTGTTCTTTAGATAAGGGTACAAAACCTATTTCTTTTAAAAGTCCATCAATTCCTATGGTTTCATCTGATAAAAAAATATTATTATAAGAGCTTATACATGGTTTCTTGAACTTATTACTTTTCCTATAATATATATATAGTTTTTTAGCAAGTTTATATGAGGCATTCTTAATGTTTTGTTTAGTAGGAAGTACTCCCTCTACTTCCAATCCTCTTACATTCTGCATATTTTTGCTGTAATGTAAATAGTTTAAAACTCCTATAGCATTTTTATTTTTACTTACTTCTTCAAGGATATTTTTATCACCGTTAAGCTCTTTAAAAACACCATCTTCTCTTAAACTAATATATTCTTTAAATCCTGCTTGTTTGTAAATAGGGGATATGTTTTTTGATTTTACACTTATATGTTTAATAACAATTGCATCAAAAGAGAGTCTGATACCTGCTGTTTTTTTGTGTCCATAAACTTGGATTTTAATCTTTGGTAGTTTTGGATTTATTTCATTCCATCTTTTGTATGGATTTTTAATGAGTACTTTGTTTCTATTAGGAATTTCTTTCGCTAAAGCTAGAAAAAGTTCCTCTCTTGTAATAGAAAAAGGTAATGTATTATTATTTTGCACTAAAGCAATACCATTTCTACCCACATATAACTCTACAATATCTTTTATACCTTTTTGTGCGCAACTTTGTAACTCTTTATTTTTTATTCTTCTAGAAGAGTTTGCTATGTCAATACTATTCTTTGAATTGTTAGAACATAAT
>JAAETO010000253.1 GCA_024228275.1 Arcobacter sp. | reverse complement strand
TGCATATGTCTAAATAACCAACCGTAAGCAACTTCTTGCATGATTGTATAGTTTACTGAATCAAATGCTAAATTTATATCTGGTTTGTAGTACATCATTAAGAAAATACCAGTAATAACTAATATTTTAAATGTTACTGCTAAAAGAACACCCATAGCCCATAAGAAGTTAATATCTTTTGGAATCCAATATTCTGTCATCATTACTTTTGTAAAAGTAGTAGTGTTTAATCTTTGGTCAAACCATTCACCTAAAGAATTTGCTTTTTCAATTTTTGCCATTACTTACTCCTTATGCCATCATCGCAGCAGCGATCTTCTTATATTCAGGACCTTCTTCACCAAGAATGATTTGAGTTCCTTTTACACTAAATGGAGGTAAGTCTAGAGGTCTAGGAGGAGGTCCAAATGTTTGTTTACCACTTGAATTAAACTCTCCACCGTGACAGGCACATTTCCATACATCTTTTTTCCATGCAGGGATACATCCTAAGTGAGTACATAATCCAATAGCAACAACAAATCTGTCACTACCAATTACAAGATCTCTATCAGATTTTTCCATATCTGAAGTTTTTTTAAGTACAAATATTGGTTTCCCTCTCCACGTTACTGTAGAAGGTTTACCAGCTTTTAATCCACTAAGTTCAACATTAGTAAATCCGCCAGCTAATACACTTGGTAATGGATCCCACGCTTGTTTCATTCCAACAAGTGAGGCAGCACCACCAACTGCAGCAACTGCAGCAAATGTAAAACCAAAAAATTCTCGTCTATTTGTGTTATTAGACATTTAGCTTCCTTATTTTAAAATTAAATATGCCTATTATATTGATAGTTTACTTAAATGGGTTTGACTTAGCTTAAAAAATAAGGGAGTTATGGGACATGTGTTCTTAAACTACACACTTACTACACATTGTAAAGTATAGATTAAGTTTATTAAAGAGTTTTAATCTCTAATAAACTTAACAATTTCTTCTTCAATATTTTCTTTTTTAATTACTAAATCATGATTCACTTTTGAAGAGAATAAATCGCTAATTGATTTTGGAAGTTTTGCATTATACTCATTTGATATTATTTCTAATGCTTCTTTGTCTGAATATGAAATATCATTTTCATGTAGTGAGTTTAGAACAGTTGGTGAGAATTTAGTCCACTCTGCAGTTGAGTAAATAACAGTTTTTAAATCTTTATCTTTTAAATTTTCATATGCTTTTAAACAAGTAGCTGTATGAGGGTCCATTAAATATCCATCATCTAAAAAGTCTTTTATAATTTTTGAACCATATTTATCATCTGAATTAATTGCAGAAAATATTTCCTGTAATTTTAATGTCTCTTCTTTTGACATAGTAAATATTTTATTTTCATTTAGTTGATCAAAAAAATCTTTTGTTCTTTTTGCCCCATATAATGAGTATAAAACTCTTTCTATATTAGATGATTTTAATATATCCATAGCAGGAGATTTTGTCAATTTTAATTCTTTATCTCTAATATCATAAACACCTGTATTAATCCATTGTGTTAAAATATCATTTTCATTTGAAGCAACAAGTAGTTTTTCAATAGGTACACCCATTTGCTTAGCATAGTATCCACCTAATACATTTCCAAAATTACCACTTGGAACAACTAGATATATTTTTTCACCATATATAATTTCTTCTTGTTTAAGCAGTTGTATATATGACCAGAAATGGTAGATGATTTGGAATATTATTCTTCCAAAATTAACTGAATTTGCAGCGCTTAATTTAATACCATCTCTTTGTAACTCTTCTTTAAAAGAATTAGATGCAAGTAAATTTTTTAGAGCTGTTTGGGCATCATCAAAATTACCATGTATTCCTAAAACCTTTAGATTTTTTCCATCTTCACAAACCATTTGAAGTCTTTGAACATCAGAAGTTCCTCCATCAGGGTATAAACAAGCCACTTGAATATTATCTTTATTTTTAAAAGTATTAAGTGCAGCTGGTCCAGTATCACCTGATGTTGCAGCTAAAATTAAGTACTTTTCATCTCTTTTTTTTGCAATTGAACTTAAAATAGAACCAAAAGGTTGAAGTGCCATATCTTTAAATGCTCTTGTTGGACCATGATATTGTTCATGTACAAATAAGTCATTTTTAACTTTTACAACAGGGCAAGGATTAGAAGCATCATCAAAATTATCATACAAGTTAAGTGCTTTATTAATCTCTTCATCTTCAATATCAATTTCAAAAGCTTTTAAAATATTATATGCAAGTTCTTTATAGCTTTTATTAATATGATCTTCTAAAAAGTTTTCATCTAGTTTTGGTAATTCTTTTGGAACATAAAGCCCACCAAAAGAAGCACTTGGATTTAAAATTGCATATGAAAAGGATACCTCTTCTTCTCTAGTACCATCATTTCCTCTAGTTTCTATAAAATTCATTTTTTTTCCTTACATATCATTATTAATTAATCTTTGCATATCTATTCCATTATTTGGATTATCTCTTCTTAAGAATTGAGTTCCTACTCCATCACTTGTAAATAATTCAAGTAAGATTGAGTGTTCAACTCTTCCATCAATTATGTGTGCTTTATTAACACCACTATGAATAGCTTCAATACAAGAATCAACTTTCGGAATCATCCCACCTGCAATAGTACCGTCTTTTTTATAATCTTCAACTTCTTCTTTATCTAAAGAAGTTAAAAGCTTTTTATCTTTGTTAAGAACACCAACTATATCAGTTAAAAATAAAACTTTTTGTGCATTTAAAGCACTAGCAATTTTACTAGCTGCAACATCCGCGTTTATATTAAATCCAGGATGATTAGGCTCAGCGCTATCTGCAATTGGAGCAATAACAGGTATGAAACCTTGATCTAAAAGATTATTTAACATTTGTGCATTTATATCTGTAACAACACCTGTGTATCCGAATTTACCATTATCTTTTGGTTTGGCTTTAATTATAGATGAATCTTTACCCGAAATTCCTATTGCTTTAGAACCATGATGATTAAGTAGTGATGTTATATTTTTATTAATCTCTCCACTTAAAACCATTTCAACAACTCTCATAGTCTCTTTTGATGTAACTCTATGACCATCAACAAATTCTGATTGTATATTTAATTGATCAAGAAGTTCTGAAATTCTAGAACCTCCCCCATGAACAATTACTGGTTTTATACCAACTAAAGAAAGTAAAACTATATCTTCAGCAAATTTTTCTTGTAATTCAGGACTAGTTTGTGCAGAACCTCCATATTTAATTACAATAGTTTTGTTACTAAATTTTTTTATATGAGGAATAGCATCAAGTAATGTTTGAACTTTGTTTATTTTTTTTTGCATGGAAATATCCTAAGACTACTTTTAAGGCAAAAATTATACCTAAAATTATCTTAAGGATATAGTTTAAGTATTTAAGAATATTTTTTTAAAGTTATATATAAAAAACAAATAGTTAAATTAAAACAAATTTATGTATGATTTCGTCATGAAAAAATATTTAGCATTGAAAGCTAGTGCAGGAAGTGGAAAAACTTTTGCATTAACTGTACGATATATTACTTTATTATTATTAGGAGCAAAAGCAAAAGAAGTTTTGACTTTAACATTTACTAATAAAGCTGCAAATGAGATGAGTGAAAGAATTTATCATACTCTTTTAAATTTAGGAGAAGATGAAGCATATTTGAATGCAATTATACAGCAGTCTTTGTTATCAAAAGAGCAAATATTATTAAAAAAAGATATATTAATTCAAGAGTTTACACATGCTAGTTTATCAATATTTACAATTGATAAGTTTATAAATAAAATACTTAGAGAGTTTTGTGGATATATTGGTATAAGTGACGATTTTGAAATTAAAGAAGATGATATTGAAGTTCTAAGTAGCAAGTTTTTAGAATCTCTTGATATTAAAAACTTTGATAAATTAATTGATTTCTCTCTTTATGAAAAGAAGAAATACTCTTCTTTATTTGATTTATTTCAAACTTTATTACAAAAAAGTGAAACTATTGATATTTTAAATATTGACTCTAATCTAATTGTATTACAAAAGCAAGAAATATTAAAATATGCCTATAAAATAAAAGAGTTTATTTTGAATTGCCCAGTAGCTTCAAAGTCAGCTATTAAGGCTGTTGATTTTTCTACTTTTGATGAATTGATCTCTAAAAAATGGCTTGAAAAAGATACTCCTAGTGAATACTCATATTTTAAAAAATGTACAAATGAACTTTTTGATGAATATTTTATGGATTTGAAAGAGCAAGTTATTAGATACTATAAATTAAGGTCAGTTTTTAGTTTAAGTAGGTTATTTGAACTTTATACATTATTTAAAAATTATAAGATCAAATATAATAAAACAAAAAATAGATTACATTTCGATGACATATCAAATTTAACATATGAGTTATTAACAAGTAAAATTGATAAAGAATTTTTATATTTTAGATTAGATTCGAAATTTTCTCATATATTAATTGATGAATTTCAAGATACATCTTTGTTACAGTTTAATATTCTTGAACCTTTAATTGAAGAGATACTATCAGGAAATGAAAATGAGTTTAAATCATTTTTTTATGTGGGTGATACAAAACAATCTATTTATAGATTTAGAGGTGGTAAAAGAGAACTTTTTGATTATGTATCAAATAAGAATAAAATAATTGAAGTAGAGGTATTAAATACAAATTATAGATCTTGTGAAAATATTGTTTCTTTTGTAAATGTGCATTTCAATAAATTATCTTCATATGAATATTATGATCAATTAGCTCTAAATAAAAATGGTTATGTTGAGGTTTATGAGGATCAATCACTACTAAGTGAAAATAAGTTTGATAATATTGCAAAAAAAATATCTTATTTGATGCAAAATGGAGTTAATAGTAATGATATTGCTATTTTAACTTATACAAACGATGATGTCTTATCTATATATTCATATTTAAAACATATGTTCCCCAGTTTAAAAATTTCTACAGAGATGACATCAAAATTAATTAATCAAGAAAATGTTAGTGCAGTTATAAACTATATTAAATATTTATATTTTGAAGAAGAAATATATAAAGAAAATGTTAACGCTATTATTGGTAATTGTCCATTATTTAATATTGATTTTGTAGTTGACATAAGAAAACTAAGTTTACAAGAAATAATTCACGAAATAGCAAGTTTATTAAAAGTTATGGACGATAATGTTATTAAACTTATTGAACTTAGTTCATCTTTTAAGAATATTGTTGACTTTGTATATGAAATTGATAAGTTAGACTCTTCAATTGAGAATTCCGAACAAGTTGGATTACAAATACTTACTATATTTAAATCAAAAGGTTTAGAGTTTCATACAGTATTATTACTTGATAGAATAAAACAAAAGAATAGTGATAGAAGTTCTATTTTATTTGAATACAATAATATTCATTTAGAGAATATATATTATAAAATTTCTGGCTTAGAATATTATAATAAAGAGTATAAAGATGCTTTAGAAAAAGAAAAGGCCTTAAGCTTTGAAGATGAATTAAATATTTTATATGTAGCATTAACAAGAGCGAAGAATAATTTGATAATTTTTAAAAAAGAGGAAAAGTCAGTTTTTGATTTATTAGATTTAAAAGTACAATCTTTAGGTGAAATTATAAAAAGTAAAAATAAAGACAAGAATTTTGACCAGATAGAAAAAGTGACTTATATTCCATTAGAACTTGGTTCTCAAGATAAGCCAATTTCTAAAACAGAAGATTTAAACGAATATAGTCTACATGCAAAGTTCTACGGCATTGCAACGCACTACTGTTTAGAGATGATAAAAGCTTTTAACGTAGATTCTTTAGATTATGCAATAAATTTACTTAGAAATAGATACTCAAGTTATTTAAATGAAGAAGATTTTATAAGTATTAAAAAAAGAATTTTAAATTTAATTATTAATGAAACATTTCAAAATATAATTGTTAATGCTACGCTGAATAAAGAACAAGCATTAATATATAAAAATGAATTAAAAATTATAGATTTATTAGTTCACAAAGACAATAAATATTATATATTTGATTATAAAACAACAAAAGATGAATTAGATGAACATATATATCAAGTAAGCCATTACAAAAAAGCAATTAAAGAAATTGTTAACTCTAATGAAGTATATTCTTATATAGTTTATTTAAATAATGACAAATCAAAATTAAAACTTGTTTAATTAAATAAAATATCTTATTGAAGCAAATCCAAAAGCTTTAGTATTTGAGATTTTTGTAATATGCTCATCATCAATAATTCCACCAAGAGCTATAATATTAGTATTCTCATAAATGCTAGTAGCTTCTTTTAATATATGAATACCTTTTGCTTCACTTTTATTTGGTGAGTGAAATATTGGGGAAAAAGTAATAGCGTCAGCATATAAGTTTTGTGCTTTTTCTATATCATCATAATTATGACAAGAAATTATTGTATAAAGATCTAAATCTTTTGCTTTTTTAATTTTTTCAAACTGTGAAGAGGTTAAATGAACCCCTGTAGCACCTAACTTTTTTGCTAGCTTATAATGTCCATTTATCAAAATTTTTTCAATATTGAATTCTTTACAAACTTTAATAAATACGTTAGCAAGTTCATTAAAGTTTTCTGATTCTTTATCTCTAAAACAAGCTATATCAACTTTTTTTATTTTTAATACTCTTCTTATATTTCTTTCAAAAACATTTTTATCATTAGAGTAATACTTTGGATCAGTTATTAAATAACTAATCAGGTCATCTCTCATCTATATTATTCCTTTACAAACTCTTTATAAATTAATTTTATAATAGTTTATATTAAAATAAGGAGTGTGTGATGAGATTGATTTTTTTAATATTTATGATATCTTTTGTAAGTTTCTCATATGCAAGCATTAATGATAGAAGCTTAGAGTTAAAGCTACATACTTTAAATTGGAAAACAAATTGGAGTAAACATTCTATTGCTTATAGTGAGCTTTTAAGTGGTGGACCTAAAAGAGATGGTATGAAATTAAAAGGAAAAGAATTAATTCCTATTGTTCATGCAGATCATTTTTGGTTTTCTTGGGCAGTATTTTAACCTAAAACTTTAATATATAAATAAAATCTTACATAAAAAAAGGGGAAGAATAAAATTCTTCCCCTTTTTTTTATTTAAAACATATATTGTCTTTTTTAGTGATCTTCTTCCGCCATCATAACAGAACCAGCAATATATACATAAGTTAATATACTGAAGATAAATGCTTGTAAAACTCCAAACGCTGTTAATAAAAAGAAACCAGGAAGTGGTAATAACCAAGGTACTAACATTAAAAGTACCATAAGGAACATATCATCACCTCTAATTGAACCAAAAAGTCTAAATGATAATGAAATAATTCTTGATATATGTGAAATTATTTCAATTGGAAACATTAATGGTGCAAGTATAGGCATAGGACCCATAAAGTGTTTAAAATAGTTATAGAAACCATTTATTTTAATACCAACATAATTATAGTATACAAAAACAATAAGTGCTAAACTTAACGTAAAGTTGATATTACTTGTTGGTGATTCAAAACCAGGAATAATACCAATGATATTAGCTCCAAAGATAACTAAAGCTAAAGAACCAATTAATGGTAAATATCTTCTAGCATTTGTTTCTCCCATTGTATCTGCACCCATAGCAATAATTCCACCGATAAATGTTTCTAGAACATTTTGAGATCCAGTTGGAACTAATTGCATTTTTTTTGTTGCAGAATTCACTACTAATAATAAAATTCCAATTACTAAAACGTAATGAGATAAAATAATCCATTCTTGTCCGTGTCCACCTATTGAACCTAAGAATGTAAACAGTCTTCCTTCCATTTTCTTCCTTTTAATTTCTTACTTTCTAAAATATACTGATCATTATATATTTTGTTTACTAAATTTTTTATAAATGTATAAAATGTAATCTAAATTTGTTTAAATCTGTAAGCATTTTGTTTCAAATTTTCTCTAATTAGTTTTTGATGTTCTTCTCCTTTTGTTTCCAAGGCAATTGTAACGTGAGCTTCACCAAATTCTAATTTTACTGAGTTCCTATCATAATCAATTTGTACAATATTTGCTCCACATTGTGCAAAAACGTCTGTTAAGTGCATAAGTGCACCTGGTTTATCCATAAGTGTAACAACTAAATTTAATTTTCTATGAGATTTAACTAAACCTTTTTCTATAATAAGAGATAACATAGTAACATCAATATTACCACCACTTACAATAGCACATACTTTTGAACCTTCACAATAAATTTTATTGTGCATAATTGCTGCTGTTGAAACAGCACCGGCACCTTCAACAACTAATTTATGTTTTTCAAGTAAAAAAAGAATTGCATTTGCAATTTCATTATCAGTAACTTCAACTATTTCGTCAACATATTCTATAATAAGATCTAGCATCTTAGGCGTGACATCTCTAACTGCAATACCATCAGCAATTGTTTTAACACTTTTCGAATCTATTGGCAAATGAGCCTCATAAGACTCTTTCATAGCTCTTGCTCCAGTTGCTACAACTCCAATAATTTTAATATTTGGCTTAACAGCTTTTGCTGCAATTGCTATACCTGCAATTAGACCACCTCCACCAATTGGAACAACTAATTCGTCTATGTCTTCTATTTGCTCTAATATTTCTAAAGCAATTGAACCTTGACCTGCAATTACATCATCATCAGCAAAAGGATGTATAAATTCTAAATTGTTTTCTTTAGAATATTCCATAGCAGCTTCATATGCTTCATCAAAATTTTCACCATGTAAAATTACATTTGCACCATAAGATTTTACGCCAGATACTTTAGTAAGTGGTGTGGCTTCTGGCATAAAAATGGTTGATTTACAATTAAAATATTCTGTTGCAAATGCAAGACCTTGTGCATGATTTCCCGCACTTGCAGCTACTATTCCAGCATCTATTTGATTTTTACTTAATTTAGAGACTCTATTAAAAGCTCCTCTAAGTTTAAAACTTCCAGTTAATTGTAAATTATCTTTTTTTAAATAAATATCAGAATTTAATTCTTTACTTAATAATGGAGCGTAGGTTAAAGGAGTTTGATTTATTACTGTTTTTAATCTATTTTTTGCTTCTTTTATGTCATTTAATGTTATCATGTTTATTCTTTTTAAAAATTTTTGATATTATTTTATCTAAAAATTAATTTTATTTATATAAGGTACTTTTTGAAATTTTCTTTTGTTACACTTTTCCCAAATTTAATAGAGTTTTATTTTCATGATTCAATATTAAAAAGAGCAGTTGATTCTGGTTTTATAAATTATGAATTTTATAATCCAAGAGATTATACTAAAAATAAACATCTAAAGGTAGATGCTCAAATGGTTGGAGGTGGAGCTGGAATGTTAATGACTTGTCAACCACTTTTTGATTGTTTAGATAAAATAAAAAAAGAGAATGAAGATGCCTATATTATATTCCCTTTAGCTGCAGCTAAACCATTCAAACAAAATGATGCGAAAAGATTAGCAAATAAAGAAAATATTGTTTTTGTAAGTGGAAGATATGAAGGTATAGATGAAAGAGTTATTGAAAAATACGCAAATGAGGTTTTTTCTATCGGTGAATTTATATTAACTGGTGGAGAATTGCCATCTTTGACAATGGCGGATGCAATTTCTAGAAATGTTGAAGGTGTACTTGGAAATGCCGATTCTTTGGTAATGGAGAGTTACGAAAATAATATGCTGGAAGCTCCATCCTTTACAAAACCTGAAAATTTCCAAAATTTAAGTGTGATTAAAGAATTCTTAAAGGGAAATCATAGTAAAATTTCCGACTTAAAATTCCAGATGTCAATTTGTAAAACAAAATATTATAGACCTAATAAGGAAACGAAATGAAGAATAGATATATTGCAAGCTTTGAAGCGGCGCAAATAGAGTCAAAAGAGATCCCACAATTCAGAGCTGGTGATACTGTTAGACTTGGTGTAGAGATTAAAGAAGGTGAGAAAAAAAGAGTTCAAACTTTCGAAGGTATTGTAATTGCAAGAAGTGGTGAAGGTACAAGTGCTACTTTTACAGTTAGAAAAATTGGAGCTAACTCTGTTGGTGTAGAAAGAATATTCCCGTTATTTTCTGATTCTTTAAAATCTTTTGAAGTATTAAGAAGAGGTAGAGTAAGAAGAGCTAAACTTCATTACTTAAGAGGTCTTACTGGTAAAGCTGCTAGAATTAAAGAACTTAAAAAGTAATCAAACTAAGGCTAAAGCCTTAGTTTTGTTTTATGTCACAAACTTTAATTTACACTGCCTTACTTCCCGAAGCCCAATCATTAATTAACTTTTTAAAATTAAAACAGGATAGTAATGTCCAAGATTTACCTAATGGAAATAAACTTTTTACTGATGAAAACAATGAATATATACTAATAGTATCTGGTATTGGTAAAGAAAATTGTGAAAAATCATTGAATTTTGTTTATAAAAATTATAAGATAAAAAAAGCTATTAATATTGGTATTGCTGGTTGTAGTGATGCTTCAATAAAAATTGGAACACTTTTTTGTACAAATAGATTATTACCTAATATAAATTTTGCTTCAATTACTACAGTTGATACTGCTTTAGAATCAGATGAGAACTTAGAGACTATTTTAGTTGATATGGAATCATCATACTTTCAAGAAATATCAAAAAAATATTGTAATAATATTTATACATTTAAAGTAGTATCTGATTATTTAGAAATTAATATACCTAAAAAAGATTTCGTAATAAAACTTATTCAAGGCTCTTTAGAAAAATGGAAAAAGTACTTATGAGTTATGAAAATAAATTTCAAAACTCTATTCATAAAACAAATTTTAAAAATCTAACAAAAGAAAATCAAGATTTTATTAAAGAAAAGGCTTTTTTATATCAATTCTCTTTTCAAGAATTAAAACAAATTATAGACTTTGCAATTGATTTTAAAATGTGGCATGAAGATGATATATCTTTAGTTTTTAAAGAAGAGTATGCTTCTAGGAAAAATGCTTTTAATGATATAAGAAAAATTTGGCAAAATTTCAAAGACAAACCAAATTCATATAAAAAATTTACAAAAGATTTATATAAAGATGATGTAAGAAAAATATCATTTACATCTTTTGAAGGTGATAAAGCTGCATTAGGAGCCTGTCCAGTTGCAAGCCCTAATACAAGATGTTGCAATCTTTTAACTTTAGATGCTGTTCAATCATGTGGTTTTGATTGTTCATATTGTTCGATTCAATCTTTTTATAATCAAGATAAAATTGGTTTTGATGTAAATTTTAAAGAAAATCTACAAAATTTAAGATTAGATCCTAATGAAACTTATCATATTGGTACAGGTCAGAGTTCTGATTCTTTAATGTGGGGAAATAAAAATGGAATTTTAGATGCACTTTTTGATTTCGCAAGACAAAATCCAAATGTTATTTTAGAGTTTAAAACTAAATCTAATAATATAAAATATTTTTTGGAAAATGATGTTCCTAAAAATATAATTTGTACTTGGTCATTAAATACGCAAACAATAATTGATAATGAAGAGCACTTAGCAGCTTCTTTAGAACAACGAGTTACAGCAGCTTTGAAACTAAGTAATAAAAATGTACTTGTAGGATTTCATTTTCATCCAATTATACAATATGAAAATTATATTAGTGAATATGAAGAGGTTTATAAAAAATTGATTGACACTTTTGACCCTTCAAAAGTTGCTTTAATATCTTTTGGGACTTTAACATTTATAAAACCAGTTATAAATAAAATTAGAAATAGAAGCTTTAAATCAAAGATTTTACAAATGCCTATGGTAGATGCTAATGGAAAACAGTCTTATTCTTTAGAGGTAAAAGAGCAGATGTTTAAATCTGCATATGATACTTTTAAACCTTGGCATAAAGATGTTTACTTTTATCTTTGTATGGAAGATGAATCTTTATGGAAAAAAGTTTTTGGATATGAATATGCTTCAAATAATCAAATGGAAGATATGATGAAAATGTCGTATATGGAAAAAATACTACAAAATAGGCAGTCTTAGCCAATATATAAGCATACTTTAAATCTTTTTGAGTCATTTTGAAACTATAGAACAGTAAATAAAGTGTATAAAAGTAAAACTTTTAATTTCAACTTGTAAGATACAATAAAAACTACAAAACTAAGAATATTTTATATAATATAATGTTATATTTTAAACGCATAGTAATTATAAAACATAGGATATAAAAATGACAAAATTAAAAACAATTGTACTAAATTTAATAGCAATTCTAATGTTAGGATTAGTATTTAGTGGATGTGTGACAACATATAATATAGAACCAATATATAATAAAAAGAAACAAGAGCTTACAATTGATACCTTAAAATTCAAAAATGCATTAGAAAGTTATAATAATAGTCCACATCATCTAGGGGAAGGTAATTTTAAGAAACAAAAAGCAAGATATATTATGCATGAAGACAAATGTACTAACTTAACTTATTCTTCTATAGATGCAGGACATAAGTCTGCTATTGTTGCTAATCTTAAAATACAACTAATAGAAAATGCAAATAAAGGTAAAGTAAATTGTAATGGGACTAGCGTAGCAAATTTAGATTTTTTTAAATGTACTTTCTCAAATGGGGGAAATGGATACTTTATTAGTTCATCTAAACGTAGCGAGTACCCTGGTAGATATAGTAAGTCATCTAAAATTATGACTGATCTTAAATGTTTTAATACAATTGAAAATCACTTTAAGAAAAAAGCAGTTATAGATAAGGTAGAAGTTAAAAATTATCTTATAGGTAAAGGTGTATCTAATGATAAAGTTAGCCAATATATTTATAATAATAAAATCAGTAAATTCGAAAATAAAATTGAAGAATATAAAAGTAAAAAAGAATATAAGGCATTAGCATTAGCAATAGATGAAAATGGAAAGTATAAATATGGATGGTCTTGGAATAAGACTTCACAAGATCGAGCAAATGATCTTGCTATAAAGTATTGTAACAATATGACAAAAGCAAAATCAGAATGTAAACTAGTTGCAATTGGAAATAAAGTTATCTTAGATAGTTTGAAATAAATATGTATATATTTATGATAATCAAAAAAAGAAGTTTTAGGATCTTTCCAAATTAGTTCTTCTTTAGGATTTTCATAAAATTTTTTTAAATTAATTTACAAACTTAGTTTTGCACTAATAACTCTTAAACTTACTTAAATATAACATTATTAGTAGTAGTAGATTTTATTAGTTGCGTAATAATATTTATTTTGATATGATTCGATTTAAATTTAAGTAAAAAAGTTTTACGATTAAGAGGATTATATGTTAGAACCAATTATAAATTTTATTGTTGATACTGTAGGTAACTTGGGATATATGGGAATATTTTTTATGATGTTTTTAGAAAGTACTTTTTTCCCTTTCCCCTCTGAAGTAGTTATGATACCAGCAGGCTATTTAGTTTATAAAGGTGAAATGAATATGGTAATAGTGCTTTTTTGTGGTATATTAGGCTCTTTATCAGGAGCACTATTTAATTACTATTTAGCAATTAAAGTAGGAAGAACAATTTTAATTCGATATGGTAGATATTTTTTTATAAAGGAATCAACTATAGAAAAAGCTGAAGTTTTCTTTGAAAATCATGGACATGTTTCAACTTTTTCAGGTAGATTAATACCAGCTGTTAGACAATTGATTTCATTCCCTGCTGGATTAGCTCGTATGAATCTTTTAAGTTTTTCAATCTATACTACTTTAGGTGCAAGTATATGGGTTGTTATTCTAACTCTTCTTGGATATTATATTGGGGATAATGAAGCTTTAGTAAAAGAATATCTTTCAACAACTATTTACACTTTATTAGCTTTAATTGCTATTGGTGGCTTTATTTATTATAAACGTATAAATAAAAGTTTATAAGATGAAAAAAGCAATAGTAACTGGTTTTTCTTCTGGAATTGGCAAAGCAATTTGTGAATCTTTAGAGGATATTGGTTACAAAGTTTTTAGATTAAAATCAAGGCTTGAAGACAGTTTAAATCTAGAACTCGAAGTTAAAACTTTACTAAAGTCAAATGAAATAGATTTACTAGTAAATTGTGCTGGAATTGGTATTTTTAAACCACATGAAGAGATATCTATATTAAAAATAAAAGAGTTAATAGATATAAACTTAAGTGCTCCAATTATACTTTCAAATCTTTGTTTAAGAAGCCTTAAAAAAACTAAAGGTCATATTATAAATATATCTTCAGTTGAAGCAACAAGACACTCAAAGTTCTCAGCACTATATACTGCAACAAAATCAGGTTTAAGAGATTTTGGACTTGCTTTATTTGAAGAGTTACGAAAAGCTGATGTGAAAGTAACAACTATAAATCCTGATCTTACTAAAACAAATTTTTTTGATGATTTTAATTTTGAACCAAGTGAAAATAAAAAGGCTCATTTACTAGCCAGTGATATAGCAAAATCAGTTTTACAAATAGTAGAATTTGAGGGAGTTATAACTGATATAACTATTAGACCTCAAAGACTAGAAATAAAGAAAAAATAGAATTTTTGTATATTTAAATTATAGGTCTATTATATCTTATATAATAAAGTGACGGTAAAGCAAGACCAAAACCAATTCCTCCAAGAATAATTACTGTTTTCAAGCTATTATCTATAAACATATTTATAAGTTCTGGTGTTACTCCATGCGCATTCATAGTAATAAGATTTATCATAGCTGTAAAGGCATATGTTCCAGGAAGTAGTGGAATAATTGAAGCAATAGTATATACAGGTCTAGGAACTAAATATTTTCTTGACCAGTATAAAGCAACTACTCCTATAAAAGTTGAAGCTATAAATGTTGAAAGTTCAATTGCCATACCAAAATCCATTAGCACATATCTAGTTGTATACGTAAGTGCTCCTCCCAAACCACAATATGCTAAAGTATTTTTAGGAACATTAAAAACCATAGCAAAACCAATAGCAGGAATAGCAGCAAAAATTGCATTTAAAATATATTGTAAAATTAGTTCATTCATCTACCATCCTTTTAAATTAAGTACTGCAAAAGCTAGAACTATTCCAATAGCAGTGGCAACAGTTAGTAACACAGCTTGCATCCAACGACCCCATCCCATTGATAAGTAACCTTTAACTGCATCTAAAACTGAGTTTACAAAAGGAAACCCAGGAGCAAGTAATATTACACTTGCAGATAGTGCAATATTTGGGGTGGAGCTTAGATTATATATAGATGAAATTCCTGCGATAATAGTAGCAACAAAAGCAGTTGCACCAAATGTTATAATCATGACAAACTTTTTACGAGCTAGTTCTTGTCTTGTAAACATAGCAACTGATGAAGCTATAAAAGTTGTAACAAAAGCTTGCCAATCAGCACCATAAAGATATGCAAAAGATGCACATGAAAGACCAACCATAAAAACAACTAACCATCTATTATAGTAGTTTGGTTGAATCTCTTTAAGTGTTTTAAAAACATAATCAACATCATAATTGTTTTTTTCAACATCAATGCATATTTTTTGAACATCACATACAATTGACATGTTTATTGGCTTATGATGAGATCTTCTTGTTGTTGTTACTGATTGAGTTTGATTATTACTTAAAGTACTTAATACAATAGCAGAAGGAATTAAAGATATCTCAACTGAATCAACTCCTAAGGCTTCTCCTAGTCTTTGTGCTGTATGTTCTATTAAAACACTCTCTGCACCAAATTCCATCATTAAAACTGCAGTTTTAATGATTGCTCTGGTTATTTTAGTTTGTTCTTCATAGCTTAATTTATGTTTTTGTGTATTATTCATTTACTCTTCTAAATATTTTTTTATTTTTAAAATTTGTCCATTATCATCAGCAATGAAAAGCTTGCCTTTGTTATCAAAAGTTATTCCTTCTTGAGCAAATTTCTTACTCAATTTATGTCTTTTAATAGTTTTTTTCTTTTTTATATCGTACGCAACTATTAAATTATTATCGTCACTAATCATATATAAGATATCATTGTAAAAAGTAATACCAGATATATCTGTTAGTTTAGGATCAATAATACTTTTAATTTTTTGTTTCTTTATATCTAAATTATAATCAATAACTACAATCACAGAAGAATCATTCTTTGGGTAAAGTTTATCTGATTGATTTGAAGCATATATATTATTCTTATACAAAGCTATACCTTCAAGACCATTTGAGCCTTTTTTTAAAATCTTTTTGCCATTAAATTTTCTTTTTATAGATATTTGAGTTATTTTTTTAAAATTCTCTTTATTTAAAACTAAAATATCATCATCTCCTTCTAAAGCAATTAGTAAAAGATTTTTTTCATCATCAACAGAAATACCTTCGAAATCAAAGTTTCCGATTTTCCGTTCTCTTAATATTTTACCTTTTTTTGATATTTCATAAATACTACCTTCATCATTAACTACAAATAAAGAATTAGATTTATATGAATAACTTATACCAGAAGCTTCAGGTATTTTTGCAATAACTTTTTCTTTTGCAAAACAATTTTGAATAAAAATCATTAAAAATATTGGAAATATAATTTTTTTATTTAAATATAAAATGGAAGTAGTTTTCATTAAATAGCCTCTTTTTTTTTGATTATATATAAATAATGTTAACTTATAAATTAATTTTCTATATAATAAGAACAAGATACATAAAAAGGATGAAAATATTTGAAAGATTTAACAAAATATTATTTAGATAACGATATATTATTTAAGCAAATAAAAGAAGTCAGCCCAAAAGAATTAGGAAGTAGAAAAAAAATAGATATATTTGTAGCTACTTCTGTAAAAAAAGAGTTTTACGCAATTTTTATAATAAATTCTAAAAGTAGATTTATAAGAAAAAATGCTATTGATTTATTAGAACTTTATTCAAAATTAATTGATTTTCAAGATCATAACTTCAAGAGAATTGAATTATTAATATCTTCACCACTTTGTTCAAAAGCAAAAAAGTTTTTAGAAGAGAATAAATGGAGGGTAAGAGTTGATTTTATGTGATATTGGAAATACAAGCTTTCATTTTTTAATTAATGAAAAGCATTATAAATATTTTATATCTGAAGATTTACCTAAACTAGATGAAGAGATATATTTCGTTTCAGTAAATGAAGAAGGAACAAAAAAACTTAAAAAAAATTATACAAAATGTATAGATATAAATCAGTATTTGGATTTTAAAACCTCATATATAGGCATGGGAATAGATAGGCAAATAGCTTGTGTTGCTTATAAAAACGCAATAATAGTAGATGCAGGTAGTGCGATAACTGTTGATATTATGGAAAATGGTTCACACAAAGGAGGAATAATTCTTCCTGGGCTTAATAAATTTAAAAATTTATATAAAGAGATTTCTGTTAAACTTGACTATGAAATTAATACAAAGGTAAACTTAGATACAATACCGCTTTGTACGCAAGATGCAATATCTTATTCTATTTTAAAATCTATCATATTACCAATAAAAGAAATAGCCTTGCAAAGGCAGATAATATGTACAGGTGGTGATGGTGAATTTTTAAGTAGATATTTTGATAATTGTATTTATAAAAATGATTTGATATTTAATAATATGAAAGGGATAATTAATGCTAACAATTGCATTACCAAAAGGAAGAATAGCTAAAGAGACTTTAGAAAAGTTTGAAAAATCTTTTGATGAAAAGTTTGTTTTTGAAGATAGAAAATTGATTTTAGAAAAAGCTGGATTTAGATTTTTAAATGTAAGGAACCAAGATGTTCCAACATACGTTATGCATGGAGCAGCTGATCTTGGAGTAGTTGGTCTTGATGTATTAGAAGAAAAAGAGTACGATTTAATAAAACTTTTAGATTTACAATTAGGACGTTGTAAAGTTGCCTTTGGACTTATAAAAGGTGAAGAGTTAGATTTTTCAAAGAGTCAGATCACTGTTGCAACTAAACATGAAAAAATAGCAAAAAGATATTTTGAAGAAAAAGCAATGGCTGTAGAGATTATTAAACTTTATGGTTCTATTGAATTAGCTCCTTTAGTTAATCTTGCAGATTGTATTGTTGATATTGTTGAAACAGGAGCTACTATGAAACAAAATGGTTTAGAAGTAGGTCCAACAATAATGGAAAGTTCAGCACATTTAATAGCTAATAAAAATTCATATTATGCAAAAAAAGATTTAATTTTTGATTTAAAAGAAAGAATAGAAGCTGTACTTTAATGGGTTTAGAATTATATGCAAAAATAGAAGAGTACTTAAACTTTGAAGATGAAGTAAAAGAGTTACATAAAGCTTTTTTAACTATTATTTTTGAAAAAGGCCTAGATGATATCATTGATATAGGATGTGGTCAAGGTGCTTTTATGATGCATTTAATGGCAAACAAAGTAAAAACATATGGAATTGACTTAAGTTCTGAACAAATTAAAATTTGTCAGAATCATAATTTAAATGCTGATTTTCTTCCTTTAAGTGAAGTCAATGAGAAATTCAACTGCGCTACTGCTATTTTTGATGTAATTAATTACATCAAAGAAGAAGATTTAAAAAAGTTTTTCATTGATGCATTTAAAATTTTGAATAAAGATGGTTATTTTATATTTGATATAAATACTTTTTTTGGTTTTGATGAGGTTGCACAAGGAAGTTTAAATATAAATTTAAAAGATAAATTTATTGCC
>JAAETO010000252.1 GCA_024228275.1 Arcobacter sp. | reverse complement strand
GAAATGAGAAATAATATTTTAAATAAATAATATTTTAGTTTTATATTCAAAACAATAAAATTATTAATTAATGACCCCTAAAATTAAAACAATTATTATTGAAGATAATCATTCTGCATTAGATTATTTATCTTCTATTCTCTTATCAAATTTTAATTCAATAAAAATCGTTGGAAAAGCTGAGAGTATTTCAAAAGCTATAACATTAATAAATCGTGAAAAGCCAGAGTTAATTTTTATGGACATAGAGCTTCAGGATGGTCTTGCATTTGAAATTTTCAAGCAATTAAAACATCAAGAATTTGAAGTTATTTTTGTTACAGCTTTCGATAATTTTATTAAAAAAGCAATTGATCATTATGCTTTTAGTTATATAATTAAACCCTACGAACCAAAAGAAATTATTGCATTAGTAAGTCGTTATAATAAATTAAAAAAGCGAATGTTTTCAATTAATAAATTACAATCTTTTTCAAATTTTTTACTAAGTAAAGACTCCTATTTCTTATTACACGTAGGAAATAAACACATATCAATAAAAACCAGTTCAATTTTAAAATGTGTAGCAGACGGGAACTACACAGCTTTTCATCTAAATAATGGCAAGAAATATTTAGCATCTAATTCACTTAAATATTACAAAGAGCTTCTTTGTGAAAAGGGCTTTTTTAAAGCACATCGTTCAGTACTCGTTAATATTAGTTACATTGAATCTATTTATAAAAAAGAAACTATTATCTTAAAAAATAATGATAAAATCCATGTTTCTTTTAGAAATAGAACAAATCTTTCCAATTTAATTAATTCTCTTTCCTAATATCTTTCTCTTACTTTATATCTATTTACGCTTATCAACAGTTTTTATACGTTTATACATTATCCTATTAAATATTATTCTTTCATAATTACTTTTAACTAACCAATATAGTATTACTAATATTTTAACTAAAATCGAAAAATAAAAAGCTTATTGGTCGCAGAAGCCGAAAAGCGAAAGAGTAGGCATCTTATTAAAATTAATAATTATGAAAATCAAAAACATTTTAATGCTATTTAGCATTTTTGCTTTAACTTCATTAAGTTATGCGCAATCAACTGATGGAAATCTAAAAATTCCAGAATGCACAACATGTAATGATCCAAAAAACAATATTCAAGATAATGGAAACAATACTTTTACTGCAACTTATGCACAAGCTTACTTTTGGCAAATCTGTAGCGGACTTGCAACTATAGATGGATCTAACACTGATCAAGACGTTGCGGTTATAGGAACCGTTGGTAATTCTTTTAAAATCAAGTTGACCAGATTTATAAATGGAAAGTGTTATGAATACTGTGAAGAATCTAGTATTATTGATGATATTGATTGCCCTTTTGATCCAGTACTTACTGGTAAGGCAGACTGTTTTCCTGTTAGCGGAGGTGCGGGAAATATTAAGTTTGATACTGGCGAAATGGATATAAGTAATATTTACTCAGTAACTTGGTATTATGATATTAATTTAAATGAGAATTATGAAGGATTTGAATTTGAATCTTCTGGCAATCAAACCAGCACAGTAAATACAGACTCAGCAAGTGGTTTTAATGAACTTTTTACTTTTACAGGAGATTGCCCCGATGATGATATATATTTTTTCGATGCACTTGTAACTTTTAATAATGATTGTCCAAATGAGTGGATTAATGATTATCCAGCTTATTTAATAACGGCTGCACCATTAATAGAAATTTACCCAAACCCTTCAAAATCTGAAGATCAAATATCTTTTGAAGGAATAGATTATAAAAAAATAGCAAATATTGAGATTTTAAATTT
>JAAETO010000251.1 GCA_024228275.1 Arcobacter sp. | reverse complement strand
AAGCTCTGAAACAAATAATATTTTGCTGGCCAAATTTTCTTATTGGTTAGATATATAAATCAATTTTTTGTTAATGTTGAGTGTTTTAGTATTAAAAAGATTATTAACATAAAAAGATTTAAAATAACTGTAACAATTAATGTTATTTCTCTGTTCGGTAATTTAATAATACCCCACAAATGATAAAAAGTTGATAAAAATGCTAATGTGATTATTGTCCCAAATATTTTTCCTTTATGACTTTTCCACTTTTTACTTTGAACAGTCTGTTCTAATATAATAGCTAAGAATAAGAAAAAGACCGGAGCCGTAGGAGACATTAAACGTTCATGATCAAAACCAAAGAAACTACTAAACACAGTTCCAATAAAAAGTATAAGTAGATATAGATGCTTTAAAAAAAATGTATAAAGTTCTTTACTATAAACAATAGAAAGAAAAGCAAAAGGTGTTACGGAAATAAAAAACTTTTTAACAATTGATTCGGGTTCGAACAATTCAAAACCAGATATAATTTGTGTTAGATAATTTTCATCACCTTCAATTTTAACTAAAACTCGAAAAAATATAAAAACTAATATAGATGGTAGAATTGCTACAGAATATTTAAGATAATTTTTTAATAGTATTTTCTTTTCGTAAAGAAACAAATAACCAACAGGGATGATTAACAATGCGACTTCCCGTGTTAATATGCCAATAATTAGAGTAATAGAGAATAAAACCCATCTCTTTTTGGTAAAGAGAAAAAAGGAAATTAAATGTAGAAAGTAAGAAAGAGTATCACCAAATTGAAAATAATCAAATGCTAAAAATGCAAAGAAATATCTGTTTAAAATAAAGCAGATAGTTACAAATAGTGCAATTTTTTTTTCTACCTTATGGTAGAGCAAGAAATAGTATGAAGTAATAGCTAATAAAATTAAAAATATAGAGTTCAAAAGGAAAAAACTTAAATCAAGATTTAATGGTAATATTCCTGCAAGCCAAGGAGCAAAAATTCTATAAACAAATGGTTTTGGGATATCAAAGTTTAATGATGGTGAAGATTCCGCCATCGCACGATATTTTGCTAAATCAGTCTCTGAATAATCCGGAGAAGTATAATCTATTTTATCAGCAATAAAAATGAATATGGTTGCAATAAATATAATTGTTACAATCGGATAGATTTTTTGTATGTAAAGTTTATAATCTGAAATTTTCATTGCTTCCTATGTAATTAATTAGTTATCAACAAACTGTTTAATCCAATAATTTGGAGTTAAATCCTCACCAGTTGCAGTTTTAATGAGCTTATCCCATTTGTAAATTGAACCATATGAGAAAAATAAATTCTTCAAATATTCTCCAACTTCTTTTTTATTCACAAATGAAGACAACTCATCAGTAGAATTTCTTAAAACTTT
>JAAETO010000250.1 GCA_024228275.1 Arcobacter sp. | reverse complement strand
GAGTATAGCGCCCAAGTGGCGCTGTGTATATAGTGCCCACCCAAGTGGCGCTGTGAATCTACCTCCCAACCTATTATAACAACATATGGCAATAATATACAGTTACCCAGAAAAAACATCACCAGCAGGTGGAGACTTCTTAGTTATAACCGATTCAGAGCAACCGGCTCCAAATAAAAATCGGACAAAAAGCTTAACAATAGACAACTTAGCGTCATACATAACTACATCGACTAGTGGTATCACTGGCTCTGGTACGTTGAATACTATAGCAATGTTCACACCCAGTGGACAAGCGATAGGCGATTCCGGTATAACTCAATCAAGTCCTGAAATTATAAAAATAGGTACAGGTATAGCAGGTGGTGCTTCTGTTTTAGAAACAAACCTTTTAACTTGTAATATTATATCTGGAGCCAATCTCTTGACTATACAAGGTAATTCTATAATAGGAAACGAAGCTACAGACATATTACAAATAGTTGCATCTGTATCTGACTATACTGGCACGGCTTCAACTGCCGCTGGTCAAATATTAGTATCAAACGCTAGTTCACAGTTAGAGTGGGACGATGCTGCAGATGTTGTATCAGGAGCTGTAACCAAACTAACACCTTACTTTCAAATAGCTACCCCAGGAGGGAGCGCTACTTATACACAATCAAATAATATAGTTGACTTTGATTGGTCAGGTGGCAGTGGTACATATGAGTATATACTACCTAGCGCTACCGCTATTCCATATAGAAAAATAAGGTTTGTTAATAACAGTACTGTTTCAGCTTCAAACAAGATTCATATAACAGCGCCTGGCACTGAGACTATAGACGGTGGAGCTTTTTATGAAATAAACAAAGCATATAACGGTTGCGCAGTTTGGTCTGACGGAGCTCAATGGATAGTAATACAAGCAAAAGCATGATAATAAGTAAATATCACTTAAACCAAGTGAGTATATAAAGTATACCTGGCACGGGAAAGTGCAAACCAGTAATTAACATATAAACCAAAACCAAATGACGTTTTATTACGAGACTAATTCGTGGACTAGTCAACCACAACCAGATGAAAACCGTTTAAAACTATGGAACCACATAGCTAATAAAGCTAACTGGAGAATAGTTCAACTCCCAAACGG
>JAAETO010000249.1 GCA_024228275.1 Arcobacter sp. | reverse complement strand
TTGATTATCCTCATTATCTGAATCTCCACTTCCATCATCTATTTGATCTTTACTATTATCTTCTTTTTTCTTTTTCGAATTATTGTCTTTCTCTTTTTGTTTTTTTCTCTTTCTTTCTTTTTGTTTTCTTTCGACCTCTTTAACATCTTTTAGAAAATCAATTTTCTTTTTAATATTTTCAAGCTTTGCTTTATCTTTTTTCCCTATCTTATTCTTTAACTTTTTAAGTGTTTCTATATCATCACTATTTTCAACAAACTCTTCAAACTCTATAGAGTTTTGCAATAAAGGATTTCCACTACTATCAAAGAACTCTATTTTATCTTGAAGTTGTACCTCTTCTCCTTTTATACCTGCACTAAAAATATCATCAACTTTTTTAGCCTCTCCATCTTCAGTTATTTCATAAAAACCTGTATATTTATCTGTTATCTCTTCACACTCTTCTTTTGTAATATATTTAGTTTTTGCTAAAGCAGTACAGTCAGGTACACTAACTCCCTCTTCAATCATAACTTGAGATACAGCTAAACCAAAAGCATCAAGTAGCTTTTCATCTCTTGCTCCATCTACAACAATCCCATCTTCTTCAATTACTACTGACAAAGGTTTCTCTTTTTTTACATCTTTTAAAACTTTACTTGCCATTTTTTCAACTGGTTTTCTTTTTTTTACAACTTTTTTTTCTTCTTC
>JAAETO010000248.1 GCA_024228275.1 Arcobacter sp. | reverse complement strand
ATGAACGAATGTTTCACCAAATAAGATCAAAATAAGAACTGATAATATAAATAAAGAGTAGTTAATTCTTTTTTTTTTAGTATTTGCTTCAAAAAGAAGAGGAAATTTATAAAAAACTGACATACGATAAAGTGAAACCACTATATTTATTGCTAAAAATGTTGTAAGTAGATTTGATGAAAGTTCAACTGTCATATTTATACCGAATTTTTCATATATTTTTAAACAATCTCTAGTAAAATCTTTATTTTCTATACAACCATTTATATAATTTTGTCCAGATCTTGCGAATTCAGAAACTACACAATAGTCATGATATCTTGATACCATCCATGTTACAGCACAAATAAATACAGGAAGATATTGGATTGGCAATAAAAAACCACCTGTTACAAATAACACACTTTGCAAAACATGCAATAAATCTACAAAATTTGAAAAATTCATGATGTTTATAATAAATTTCTTTATTTTTTGTAGATTTATTTTTTTATATTTTTTATCATTGTATTTACTTAAGAAAATGCCACTTCAACCTGATTATGCACAAGATTTTGTAAATATAAAAATTATTAATGTAGACACAGAAACAAATGTAATATCAAAGAATGGACCTGCTGATGTTAAAGTAAGACTAGAGGATTATTTTGATAATGTAGTCGCAATGGAAATAGAAAACTATCAGGTGCCATATGCTTCTTTATCACAATTTTTAAATGAAAATAAAATTGATTTTCAATTAAGAAACCCTAATATTTTCGGTGGACAATGGAAAGACTTTACAGCAACTATAGCAGATCGCCCTGTATTATACAACACTCCAGAATTACCATTAGCTGATATATTAACTGCACTAACACAAGCATTCAGTAATGTAATTTTAAAAGATCCAGATTTCGGCGGTAAAGTTGACATAGTTCCAATTCCTGATCCAGAAGAAAAAACCAGATTACTGTGTAGAACCTTAGCTTATCCTCCAGCTGCAGCTTGGCCTGGATATGGTTCAACTGAATGTAAATTATTATTCGAAACTGGACCTAATAACAATAAATCTGCGGCAAATGTCTTAGGTTTTGATAAAATTGATATAACTATGACAACTATAAATATAGATGGAACGAATTTTAAAAATGCTGTTTCACCTAGATCAGCTTTACTTAATAAATATAGATTTGTAGATTTAATTATAGACGAATTTCCTGAATTCGAACCATTTCATCGCATATACGTACCTACATTGCCATCTAACTTAACAACATTACCTGAAAATACATCAAGGGTTAGGCTTTTAACTAAACCACCTAGAGTTTTAAAAGAATTAACACTAAGAATAAGATTACCAGGTAATAAAAAACCTACAACATCTCAACCTTACTACTTTTCTTTTCGTATTTTTGAACTTAAATCCTCTTTAGTAGTACCAGAAGTTGACAGAAATAGAATCAAACTAAACTAAAAGTAAATTAAAAAAATTTATATATTTATAAGAATTATTTGCTTTTTATTAATATTAGTAATTATAATTAGTTTTTAATTAATGTTTTTTTAAAACTTATTTCGCTAACATTTACTTCAAAAGGATCAAAGTCTGGCGCTGAAAAGTCATCATAAAAAATATATTCGAAAATACAATTATGAAAATTTTCACTATTGTCAGATATTTCAACTTCGGAGAGAGAAAGAGGCTCTAAATCAGAATACGATGGTTTTTGATTTAAATTGAAAGGGATTGGTGAAATTTGAGTAACTAAGCATGAATCATATGTATTTACCGGTGAAACTTGACTTTTTTTTGTAAATCTTCTTTTTTTAGTTTGTTTTTCATTTTTTTTGATTGAAGGAGGTTTTTGCATCTTTTGTTTTTTGCTTAAAGGAGTTCTGAAAAGCATTTTTAATTTTTAAATTAAGTTTTTGATTTATATTTTATTTTAATTTTCTTTTATTTTATTTCGAGTTTTATTTAAAAAAATAATTAAAAAAAAATAATTAAAAAAAAATAATTAAAAAAAAATAAAAAAAAATTTAGTTTTTATTT
>JAAETO010000247.1 GCA_024228275.1 Arcobacter sp. | reverse complement strand
TATGATAGGCCAGATTTAGATGGTCAATTTAGAAAAGATGTTAGTAATAAAAAGTTATTAGAAATATTTCCTCATTTTAAATTTACAGGTTTAAAAGAAGGATTAAAACAAGTTTATGATAAAATTAGTTAGTGATACAATTGATAAAAATGATATAAAAGCTTTAGTAGAATGGTTATCCCAAGATGAAATACCAAGATTAACTAAAGGTCCTTTAACATTAAAATTAGAACAAAAATGGGCTGATAAAATAGGAACAAAATATTCCATATTTGTAAATTCAGGATCATCTTCAATACTATTAACCCTAGCATCCCTAAAATATCATAGCAAATTAAGAAATAATAAAATTATAGTCCCAGGATTAAGTTGGTCAACAGATGTGAGTTCACCTATGTTATTAGGATATGAAACTTATATGTGTGATTGTAATTTAGAAGATTTATCTTGTGATTTAAAACACTTAGAACAATTATTTCAAGAACATGATCCCTCAACTTTTATATTAGTATCACCACTTGGATTAGTTCCAAATATGGAAGAAATAGTTTTATTGTGTGAACAATATAATGTAATACTACTTGAAGATGTTTGTGAAAGTATGGGATCTAAAAATCAAAATAAATATTTAGGTAGTTTTGGTTTAGCTTCATTTTATTCAATGTATTTTGGTCACCATTTATCTACTATAGAAGGAGGTTTTATAAATACAGATGATGAAGAGTTATACCATTTACTTTTAATGATGAGAAGCCATGGTTGGGATAGAGATTTACCTAAAGATGCTCAAACTAAATTAAGAAAAGAATTTAATAGTAGTGATTTTGATTCATTATATAATTTCTATGTACCTGGATTAAATGTTAGATCAACTGATTTACAAGCTTTTATTGGTTTAAGAGCCATTGATAAATTAGAT
>JAAETO010000246.1 GCA_024228275.1 Arcobacter sp. | reverse complement strand
TTATAACAGATATAATAACTAAACTAAATAAAGCAAAGATTATTATATTATTTCTTTTTTTATTTTTCATTTTCTTAAAAGTTAAACAGAAATTAATTATTTTCTAGATATTACAAACTAATCTTATATTTTTATATTTATTTGAATTATAAGCAAATAATGCCGTAAACATAATAAATGATATTAATAGCACTCCTGTTGTATATTTATATTTAAAGAAATCATCAGACGTACTTATTTGATTTTGATTTTTATTGTTATTATTAACTTCAGAATTATCATTATCATTTAATTGATATGATGAAATTATAAACAATAAAAAAATAATAAATATAATAATAATTATAATTTTCATACTTAAGTCATAATTAATCTAAAGAGAAAAATCTGTTGTGATCAATAAAGATGGATTCATTAGTAAGATCAGAATTAAATGAAAAAAATACTGGATTAGCTCCTAATGATCCAACAATGTTATTTCCAGTAGCAAGTGCTTTTCTAGCTCTTTCTTTTTATTTAAATCAACAAGATAGGCTTTTAGGTCCTTATCTAGAAAACTCTAATACTTCGAAAGCTAATATACCAAGATTAATTGGTTCAATTCCTTTAAGATATAGTAACCCTGATAACGGAATAGTATTATTTAGATCAGTGACTGAAACAAATCGAGAATGGCGTGAAAAAGCCATAATCAAAATGATAAGAGATATTCATCAAAGAGGTAATTTATTTCCAGGTGAAGTTAAAATTATTTCTTCTGAAGCAATTCCAGATGCAATGTTAGCTAGAGAAGAAAGACTTGAAAATTTAGGAATTTTGAAAGCTAGTAAAAAGCCAAAATCTGTGAAAACGAAAGAAACATCAGTTTGGGTTAAAAAATATATTTATGAATCATTATTTATAAAAGAAATTCCGAACACTAGATATCTTCCCGTAAGTTTTTTAATTAATACGATAAACGATGATGGAAATACATTTTTATATACAGGAGGAATTGAAAGACTTACAATAGAATCAGATGTAGATATTTTGAAAATTGAGCAAGCAGAAAATGTAGCTTTTAGAATTTATGGAACATGTATAGATACTAATTGGAGAAATTTAGGAACCAGATCTCCAAAGAGGATTCATTTTATTTATACACAAGATAATTTAAGAAATGCAGATATTGCTCTTCTTGATAAAGCAAAAGAGAGTAATGGCAAAAAATTAGATAATGTGACAATAACTTCATTAGCTATAAATCTTGAAAATTCGCCTATAACATATTCAACAGAAAATACTAGTTTTTTAGAACAAGGTTTATCATTAGAGGTTAACCAGAAATATCCGAATTCTGTCAGATTAGTTCATGATCAAGGTTCACAGTTGATTTATATTGCACAAGCTTTAAAACGAATTTATCCATCAAATATTAATTATAATTTAGGAAATAAACAGGTGACAATTACAGGCAAGATTCCTCTTGAAATTAATATTGATAATAGGAGTAGCAGAGTGACTGAATTAACTTTAACAAGTGATAATCAATTTCCCGAACCGGATTTAGACTGGACATCGGTGAAATTAAAAGGTATTATGTTTAGTACAGAAGATTTTGGTACTATTTATCAAGATACTTCTGCGGCTGAATGGAAAATAAGACTTAGTAATTCTGGTAAAAAAGAACCAAAAGAGATTATACCATCAACAAAAATAAACCTGTTAATTTTGTCGAAATATTCTGAAAAAAATGAAATTGAAATACCTGAAAAATTACCTACTAAATTTTCAAATTTTAATACGCCTCGTTATTTTCAAGACGTAACTTTTTCATTACATGAATATAACAAATATCACTCAGAAAATCCAAAGTTAGAAACAAGAAGTCCAGAAATTAAAACATCTCATACGAAGTTAACTGCAAATAAAACAAATACAGCTTATACTTTTGCAGCCGTATTTTTTTTATTTTTTCTTTTTGTTTGGTTTAGACCTAATAAAAATTTAGTATTATTTTTAGGTAAATTAACTGTTTTTGTTGGTTTATTATTTGCTCTGTTATGTGGTCTTTCGTTTTTTGCTATGCGTTTCAACATATTTCAATATCTTCAGTTACACCAGGAAATACTGTTTTATTCTCTTGTTGCTTTGCTTTTTATTGGTTCATTTTCTATAATATCTTCATTAAGGTTTCAAAGCAAAGTACCTTCTGGTATTTATTTGATGACTTTTTTAATGATATTAGGAATATTTTTTTTAAAAGCAACTCCAATTTCATGTAAAGAGGAATTAACTCAAGACATGCTTGCTTTCAGAGCAGTATTAATAATTATGATGTTAAAAGCTGGACTTTTATTTACAAACGAATGCTTTAAGTTTTCAAAAAAGTCAAATAACGTTATTTCTCCTAAATCTTTAAGAAGTGGAATTGAATATAAAAATACTAGTTCTGTAGGTACTTTTATTTTAATTTTACTAATATATCCGTTGTATAGAATATTATTAGATGCAGATCAACCGCAATGTGATGCTTACGATATAAAAAAAAGATGGCTAGAAAACGAATTAATTAATGTGAAAAATGATAAATTAAAGAAAGATTATGAAAATGAATTAATTAATTTAGATAATCAATTTTTTAAGTGTAATGAATTAAAAACTAAAGTTGATTCGTTTTCGGGGAAAACAATTGTTTTAATTGCAGTTGTATGTTTATTTCTTTATTTTATAGGATTGCCTTTATTCATAGGTGTTGTGAAAAAAATAATTCCATCAAAAAGAATTGATTATTTAAATTCTGAAACTGAAGATTCTAGATCTTTATTAATTTTTACAGTTATAAAGACTATAGTCTCAACGGCTCTTCTTTTATTTTCTGCTATATTAATTTTACCTGAGTTTAACTTTAATTCAACTCCTGATTCTGTATGTAATGTTGCAAAAGAGAATTTAGAAGAATTTAAAGAAATGTATGGAACTGATGTTGATAAAATATTTTACAATACACCTTTGAAATTATCACAAATTCAAGATAAATTTGACTCGCTCGGCTGTATGTCTCAACAGAATCAAACTATTTTAGGAATATTTATATTCCTAGTTGGAATTTGGATTATTTCAATTGTTACACCTCCACGATTTTGTTCAACATTCCAAGTACCTTCAATAATAGAAGGATTATTTTTTAGTTTTTTTGTTGCTGTAATCGGATTATTCTTAAACTGGATGCAAGAAAAAGATAATTTAAGAAAAACATTAGATATTAATTCTATTAAGGTCTTAAATGATTTTATATCAATATTAAAACCACCAGTATAAAAAAAGTATATACCTAATTTTGAAAAAAAATTAAATATTATTTAAAAAATCTTGTTATTATAATAACTAAATTAATTATTTTTCTTTTATAATAAATGAATAGTTTGAATAATGCCTTTGAATCCAACATACGTTCAAAGAGTGTCAGAAAGCATAGTACCAGCAGGTGTACCAGGAAAAAACATTCAGTTCACCCACAAGAATTTCACAAACGTGTCGAGTCAAATGAGCGACCCAGGTCAACTTCTGAATTTCTTTCAGACTCAAAATGTAGCTTACCCGATGCCTTTTACGGACAGCGACATTCCAGTAGATCAAACACCAATAACGCAACAAATAAACGAAAGAAACAACGTATCAGCATTACCGAGAAAAAATGTATTCCCGGAATACTTCAAGGACAAAGTGACGAACAAAGAAGTAAGATTCAGGACAGGGAGTATGATTGCATGGGGAGTTCCATTAGGGATGACAGAACTGAGAGCGACAGATGCAGAATATTAAGTAAAAGTAACGATTTAAAAGATATGAAAAGAATTCTACTTGCTGTAAAAAATCAAAAAAAAGAAAATGACAGTAAAAATAAAAATATTGAAAATGAAGAAAAAATTGAAATAAACGATGAAAATTTTCGATGGACACAATTATATATGCGAAAATGCGAGTTAGTAAGTAAACTTTCTCTTTTTATAAAAGAAAGAGGCAATTTAAGTGAAAAAGATAAATTTAAAATATGTTTTAATTATGATAAAGCACCCCTTTTAGTTATAACTTGTTCAGGCAGGTTACGTTCTGCAATTCAAGTCGAAGAAGAAATAGAAAATACAATAATGAAAATAGTTAAAAAAGACAGTAAGCTATTTGAAGATGAAGTAAAAATAGTATTAGATTTAAAACAACTTCGTGATGTTTATTCTTATGCGTTAGAGTGTATTTTAGTTAGATGGATGAATTATTTAAATAATAGAGCAAAAAAAATTGTTATTATTATTCCTGAATCAACCATAAAAAATATTTTGATTGATGTAGTACAATCTTATAAAATTAAAGCACGCAGTTTTTTACCAAATTGCGAATACTATGTAGTGTCTAGATCACGAGATGTTAACAGTTTAATTTAGTTAAAATTTTGGGACAAATGTAGTTTTAGTTTTAGGGCCAAGAAATAGTTGCAGTTTAAAAAAAAATGTAGTTGCAAAAAAAATAAAAATATCTACTTTTTATTTTTATAAATGACGAAAGCTTTTGGAAAAGCATATTTAAAACTTCAAAGAGAAAGAAAAGGAACTTTAATTCAAAGACAAGAAAAACTAAAACAACAAAAATTAAAATTAAAAAATAAAAACAAGAAGAAAAAAAACAAGTTAAAGAAAAAACAAAATGAAAAGAGAAAGAGACCTAACAATTGACTGCAACCTTCCAATTCAATTTACTGGAAATACTGACTTTAGACCGCCAAAATTAAGAAGAACTATGACTTTAAAAGAAGATCAATTCAGTGATTTAATTAAATTCAATCAAGTTTATAAAGTTTTAAAAAGAACTCAAACTGTTAAAGAAGCAGAATTTCAATTTTTACTTTCAGTAAATAAATTAACAAATTCAAATAATTAATTATTTTATATATTTTCTTATTTTAACTGCAATTTTTCGGGGATTTTTTGAAAATTGTTTTCCTTTTTTTAAATCACTTCTTTTTTTTCTTGTTGTTGAATCATATTCACTTTTAGAAAGATTTGCAATTGCTTTAGCCGGTAAAAAACGTTCTCCTGTTTTCAAACTTGGTTTGCCACTTTTTGTTCTCCATTTTTGTTTATTCCACTTAATCAAAGAGTTATTATTTTTCTTTTGGCCAATATACGGTTTTTTTCCTTTCTTAATCATTTTATTTTTATATTCTGTTGTAGCTAAATTTGCTTTTATTGCTGACCATTGATTTGATTTACCTCCCTTATTACCTTTTTTATATTTTGTTACAATTTTCTCCCATAATATTTGATCAGTACGTTTTATTTTTTGTTTCATTTTTTACATATTAATATAATAAGAAATATCTTTTTATATGAAAAAGAAATGAATATTCCGGAAAATTGTAAAAATTATAAAAAGGAATTATTTGATTTACTTACAGATATACTATCTGTATTACCAGAAGAAAATAGTAAATTAAAAGTAAGAATTGAAGAAATTTTAAATTTGTGTCCAGCTTTAAAAGAATAAAAGTTTATATTTATTTTAATTTTATAAAAACATCATTTATTTTAAAAAAATCTAACCTTTATAAAAAATAAAAATGCCTTTAGAACTTGAAAAATCAAAAGCTAATTACGTAAATATAAATAAATTGTATGTTTCTTCGGCAGATAGAGATGAGAATTCTCAAAATCCTTACACTTATCAAATAAGATTAGATAAGGAGATACAATATGTAATTGGAATAGAAGTTACAGGTTTTAATTTTCCTTCTGAAATAGCACCGACTTTTATTGCTGCAACTTCAAAATCCAACGGTACAAATAAACTGGATTTTCAATTAGTTGCAGGTGCTTTAGTAAAAAATTTTACTGCAACTTGGCCTGAAAAACAATACAGTTATCAGAACTTAACTGTTCCTTATCTTTCGTATGTTTTAGTTTTAACTCAAATTTTGAATATTGCAGTTGAAAATGATCCAGATTTTGGAATAGGACAGGCAAATCAAGCTACTTTTTCAACAATAGCTGATCCAAATGAAATTACGAATGTAACAGTTAGTGGAACTGGTATTACTGGTTTTCGTTTTTTATTTGCAACTGGTACAAATAAAGATAATGCTGCTTTTAATGCTATGGGTTATAACCAAGTTGATACAGCACTTGCTTTAACTCAAAAAAGTCCAACGCAAACTAATTTGAGGCCTTTTCGTTATTTAGATATAAATGTTAAACAGGCAAAAGAATTTACTCCTTTAAAGAGAATTTATACTACTGATAATATTTATTATGGAACGGTAAGAAACGATCCTTCAGTAAGTAGAACTAGATTACTTTCTTCTCAACCAATTCGGATTTTGAAAGTTCTTGATATAGAGATAAGATTAGAAGGAGGAGTTATACCACCTGATTTAACTGGATTAGAACATGATATAACTTTTACTGTATTTAGTGTTGCTAATGAAGTTGTAGTACCTAAATGGGTTAATCAAGTTTTTGTTTTGTAACTTTAAAAACAGCTACCAAAGTACTGTAACCATCTTTTTTCGAAGATCCAACAAATTTAAAGCCTAAATCAAATAATAAGGGAAAGACTAAAGGTTCTGACGACCAAAGATATAGTTCATCTCTGCTATTTATAGCCTCTTTTAACATTTTAGTTGCAATTCCTTGTCTTCTGTATCGTGGACTTATTACTAGATTAGAAATCCAAGGACCTTTTATGCCTAATAATCCAACTCTTTTTGAAATAATATAAACTCCTTGTACAATTAATTCATCTTCTAATATTTGATAAAAAACTTCGTCATCTTTATGTATATTAGTTAAATCAAATTCATCTTTTAAAAGTTTGTAAACTCTCTCTTTTATATATTTTGAATATAAATTAGTCATTGCTTATATATAAATAATTAATAAATAAAAAATCTTAATAATATTTTAGTATTTTTAATATGTATTCAAAAACAGTGTTACTTTTGATTGAAGCGTTAGGACTCGGTTCTCTCGGTATAGATAGATTATACATGAATTGTCCAGCTACAGGTTCTTTAAAGTTTATGTTATTTCTTCTTGTAGCTCTATTTTGGTATGTTGACGAAACCATATTTAATATTTTGGCATTTGCGTGGTTTTTTTGGGTAATATTTGATTATATCAGTGTATTTGTTAATGCATTTTTAAGTTCACCATACAACCCATTTTGTAAGAAAATTGTTTATTATAGTGATAATGACGTTGCTCCTACTTTCGCTATATTTTTAATTTTAGCCAATTTCGTAATTCTTGCAATTTGTGGTTATTCGTTTTTCGGTCCTTTCTCCTTATTTCAATAAATATCTTTTTAATTATCAGTTAAACAATTAAAAAAGTAATATGGTAAGAACAATTTCATCCACTAGAGGAAAAGGTGTAAGAACTGCACCTTCTTCAACAGGAAAAGTTTACAGAGGAAAAACTGCGGCACAATTATCAAAAATGACAAAAATGGCAAAAGGTAAAGTAGTTAAAGTAGGAAAAACTAAAGATGGATGTAATACAATATATAAACAAGGAAGTCGTTATTTTATCTTGAAGTATAAACCGACAGGTAAAAAAGTTCGAAAAACTATAATGCAAAATGAATATAAAGCCAAAAGAATATATGTTCAAAAACCTTAAAAATTATATTTTTCTTAAATAATTTTATATTTATTCATTGTAATAAAAATGAGTCAAGTGAAAAAATTGGATAATCAAAGTTTATTTTATATTAATACAGTCGGAACTGCAGCAGCAGTTATAAGTTCCGTAGCTTTGTTACCTCAAGTATTTAACGTTATTTTAACAAAAAATGTTGAAGGATTATCTTTATCAACTACCTTATTAATAATGGTAACAACTGCTTTATGGATTTTTTATCATATTAAAATGGGTACTTATCCTCCTTTAGTTTCGGCTTCTTTTAATTTTATTTTTGCAGGTATTCTTTCTTATTATATTATTTCGATAAGAAACGATCAAACAAACAATGATTACGTTTTATTTAAAAAATAAAATCTATTATATGTTTAGTTTTAAAGTGATATGGTTAAAAAAAATAAAAAGCGAAGTGGAAAAACAAAAAGTAAAACAATTACAACAAAAGACGGTGAACCATCAGTTCATTTATCTCAAAAAGCACTTTTTACGGGTTCAATAATTGCAATTGTTATTTTAATAATAATAATAGGAATTGTTGTTTCAAAAAATTGTGTTTGCGATGAAGACACAGACAAAGAATCAAAAAGAAACTCAGAATCTCCAATTCAGAAAGCTAAAATAATTGATAACGTATATAGGAAATTTTCTATAGGTAAAGAAGATGCAACTGCTAAAAAAATCGGAATTTTAAGTCAAAATGAAATAGAAGACAGATTAAGAAATACTAAAGAAAGATCACAAGCAAAAATTCAAAAAATATTTCAAAATGATATATCTTCTAAACTAAAAATGAAAGAATATCAACAAGGAAACGGCGATAAAATACCTTGGCAAGCACCTCCTGGAGTTCAACCAGGCACTTTAGTAACTCCACCGATTGGATATACTAAAACTAAATATGCTAATTACGATAGAGGTTATGGCCCTAATAAAGGTAGAGCTGCTAATTACACTTACGTACCAGGTCAATCTTTTACCACTACACTAGTCAAGGATTCACCACTAGGAAAATCTCACTGGGGAGTTAATTATAGCTGGGATGATAATGCGCCTAATGGTTTGATGCCTCCTTATGTTGTAGGTAAAGAAAAAGCAATTGCTATGGGAAATCCAGGAGTTTTAATAAAACAAAATGATTTTACAAAAACTCAAAATCTAATTGATAATATAAAAAGAAGTACTTGGCAAACAGAAAGATCAGACTGGAAAAAAATCAAAGAAGATGCAAAAAAAAGTATGATGAAGATTTCAAATATGTTCGATGATTTTTTAACAAGCACTATTTTTCCAAATATGAGAAAAATTGATATTGGTGATGGAGGATTTCGAGTTGCTGATGGTGAATCACAAGAATGTATTTCATTAGAACGATATTATGAATTTGTAGCAAATACAATTTCAGTTCAGTTAGGTTTAGAACCTAGTTATAGTATGCAATGGGCTAAAGGTTCAAATATCAAATATGGATTTGAAAATCTTGATAGTTCAGTAAATGATTTAAGGAAGGGACTTAAGTGGAACTGTGCTGAAGCCACTACGTATAGTATAAAATATGGTGACGTAATTTATAGTGAATATGATATGGAAGAAGTCGCTTATACAATTATTTGGCCTCAAGATTACTCAGTACTTTACGTACATAGAATGAAAATAAAAAAATAAATATATATGTATGTAAACGAAAATATGAGTTTGAAAATTAAAGAATTTATAGATTATATGACAAATTTGAATGGTGCTAATCAAAATAAATTAGCAGGTTTATTAATGATATTTATATCACTTTTCTTTTTCTTCAATTCAGAAGATAAATCGAAATTATGGTACGTTTCTATTATAGGAATTATTGCAGGAAGTTTATGGTTATTATTTGCTTTATTTCTAGGAATGAAAATGATAATTCAAAAGGGATTTAGAGGTTATATAACATATGAACTTTGTATGTTAAAAGATACCATGATAATAACTTCAACTAAATTTGCAATACAAATTTTTTTATTATTAGGATTATTCTTTCTTTTTTACTCGGAAGATAATGAAAATAAAAAAGGTTCAGAAAAAATAAAAACTTTAGCTAAAATTATATTAGGACTTACTATTTTATATTTTCTTTCGTTTATTATAATGATAATTAAAAGAGTTAAAAACTCTTAGTCTAATGAAAATCTTTTCCATTCACATTCTTCTGTTATATTATTTTGTTTAACAACTAAATTGCAAACCTTTGCAAGATTTGTATTAAAAAAGGCTCTCAATTGTGGAAAATATAAATCAGATTTACCTTGATCGAAGTGATCTTGGTATATTGTAGAAACGCATTTTTTGTACTTTAAAAATTCATAAGAATCGTTGATATTAAACTCAGATAAAGAAGAAATAAAATTTATATCATTAAACTTATTCCATTGTTTATCAAATGATCTATCCTTCACAAACAGTATTGCATCTTCCCGTGAAATTTTGCAGTTTATTTCTGGTTGTATAATATTTTTATATAATATTCTTTTTTTTTGTCTACTTCCGACTCCATTTTGAACTATAAGTTTTGTTGGAGAATATACTTTAAAAGTATCAACAGCATCTGTGTCAAAAAAACTGTTTTTTATAATTGCAAGAGCATTTGTAATTTTATCCTGATAAGTTGGTTCTATGTATATCGATACTTGATTATTTTGACTGTTATCGTTATTTTCATTATCTTCATCAAGTTCATTATCAGGATCATTATAAAAATCAACAATAATTTTCTCATTGACATTATTTCCTTCGAAAAGGTCTTCTTCTGGAGTAAAAAAGTTTTTATCGTAACCTTCATTTAGATCTTCAACTTCATTTTCGAAGTATTTATCAAAATTATCTTTGTACTCATAGAATTTTGAAGTAAAATTTGATTGTTCATAAAATGAAGCTATCCAAAAAATTAAAACAAATAAAAGTAAAAAAGCATTCAAAGGTCCAGTAAATTTTAAAATATCAACAATAGAAAAATTAAAAACATTTTTAAACTTAGTTTCTCGAATCATTTATTTTA
>JAAETO010000245.1 GCA_024228275.1 Arcobacter sp. | reverse complement strand
GGATTTAATATTCTTACTATAATTCCTCTAAAAGATCCCATTATAATTCTATAAAAGAATAGAATTGATAAAACAATTGCAACCTCCCTATCATCAATATCAGAATCTAATAAATATCTTAGAAAACCAAATTGATATATTATAAAAATGATGATAATCTCAAAAAATCCCACTATTAAGTTGGCTCGTAAAGCAGATCCCAATAAAGCTTTTGCTTTATCTACTTGAGTGTGAACAATACGGTTAAACTCATTACCAACAAAAGTACCATGCCCAAACTCTAAGACCTGAATTAAATTAAAAAAAGCATATAAAGCTATCCAAGCACCATACACTTTTAAATCCCAATAATTTAATAAAATTGGTATTAATAATAATGAATATAAAACCAGTACAATAATATGTACTGCTTTATACCCAAATGACTTAAATAATTTTCTAGACACCCTTTTAATTCTTATAACTTTTCCAATCCTTATATATCATTTCTGCTTCTTTAAAAAGATCTGATTTTTTTAAAGCTTCTATTTTTTTTGAATATTGTATTTTTATATCATCTCTCTTTTCTGAAGGTGATAAATGCGATTTTGCAGTATTAAAAACTGTTTTAACATTTTGCTCTGTATGCTCAAAAGGTATAAAACTACAATTGAATTTTTTATTGAGTTTCATAATAATTACACCAAAATCTTGTAGAACTTCATTAAAAACAGCAATTACTATTTTATCTCTGTAAGGAGTTAAATTTTTATAAAACGTTATATAATCCTCTAATAACCATTTAATATTGTAGTTTTTATTAAAATTATTAACTCCATAGGTTTGAGCACGTAAAGCAGCATAAGAAGCCAAACAACTAAAAGGGTCTCTTATTAATACCAATGTAGGAATATTTAACTTAACAGCTTCTACTATTTGAGGATAGGCATGTAAATGAGTAGCAATTTTATACTCTTCACCATTAGAAAATTTAAACGCTTTTACAGAAAAGCTATTTGCAGAACGAGGATAACCTTCTATTACAATATCTGTATTAATATTTACTATCTTTCTACTATATCTTTTACCTTGATATCTAAATCTTTGAATATTGATATAAAGATTTGTGTTTTTCTGAAGTAGTTTTTTTAAAATTCTTTGCAGAAAATAGTTTTTATAATATGTTACACTCTTATTCATTGTGGATATAAATCTTTATATTCTGTTTTAAAAATTCTTTTTAAAATCCCACCGTATTGCTTTTCAATTTTTTCAGATGTCAATTTATAACTATCATCCGTGACCTTAGTCTTAAAATTGGGAGCAACCAGATTATTTTTGTTTATCCCTAATTTTAAACCTAAATCTCCAAATGCTTCTTTCATATCTTCCATTCTATAAACCTTATCAACTAAATAGTTTCCATACTTATCTTTATAAAAATGATCTCCTTTAATTTTCTCTACTTCTAATGAATTTAAATAAGATTCAAAATCAAGAAGTTCTATTTTTCCTCCCCTCCATTTAAAATGAGAGATACTCTTATTTACTGGGTTTCTATCAAAACAAAACTTATAATAATTATTCCAAATATCAGGAGCGATATATTTTTTTAAATCAGAAGCTGGAATGTGGTTATAAAAAACTTGTCTTTGTCTATGTTTTAAAAACCTTAACCAATCCTTCATTTTATATTGTGAAAAAGGAATCAGAAAATTTTGGGCTTCTCTT
>JAAETO010000244.1 GCA_024228275.1 Arcobacter sp. | reverse complement strand
TTTGCTAATTGTGCGGAATGAATAGTTCTTTCCCAATCATTTTTATTAAAAGATCTTCCAAGAAGTATATTTTCTTTTAATGAACGAGAATATATATATCCATTTTGTTCAACGTAACCTATTAAATTAAGATATTGATTTTTATCCAATTCTTTGATGTTTAAATTATTTATTAATAAACTTCCCTTAGTAGGTTGCAATAATCCTAATAAAAGTTTGATAAATGTTGATTTTCCAATACCAGATTCACCAGTTACTTGAACAATTTCTCCTTTTTGTATTTCAAAATCAGGGATTAGGATTTCTGAATATTTATCATCATTATACTTAAAAGATAAATTCCTACCGACTATTTTAACAATACTGGAAATATTTTTTTTGTTTTTGGAAATTTGTGTATATGTAGTTCCCATTTGTTCAAGTTTATCAAAAACTATTATCGAATTTAAAAGTGTAATATATGCCACAGACACGCCTTTAACCGAACTAAGATTCAAAGAGAATATACCCCAAAATGCAAAAACCTCTCCAATTGTTGCTACTTCGTAATAAATAAAGAAAAAAGCACAAAAGGCTAAATATATTGGAGCAAAAGATGATACGATAGATGAGTATGTTCTTCGTTTATTAATAATTTTAAAGTAGTCTATCTTTTTATCTAAATAGTTTTTAAAACTATTATTTGCATTTTTAATTTCATAATCAGTAGAACGGAATATTTGCATCAATGGAATTGTCTGTAAGAATTCGATTAACGTAGATAGGAATTTTTCGCTAGAACTGCGTGTTGCTTTATATAAGAACTTTGTTTTTTTATCCCAAAGCAGGTAGGCAAGTAGAAATAATGGCATAAGAAATGTTACTGCAATTGTTAGCCTTAAGTTAATAAACATCAAGATAACAAAAGTGATGCATATCATTATTAAACTACGCAAAAGGGGGAAAATTGTTCCTGGTAATAATGAATTTATATCTTCCATATCTTTTTTTATCTCATCTGAAATTTCTTTAGAATTTTGCTTTAACCAATGGAATAATGAATGACCGGATTTTTTTCTTATTACTTTTGAATGGAGTGAGTACAAAACTTTATTATCATACTTCTTTAATGAAATTCTCTGGTAGTGTTCAAAAACTGATACCAAAATAATTGAGGCTAACCAACCGAACATAATAAAAAGCAAAGATGAAACATCTATTTTTTCGCTATCCTTAAGTCTATCCATAACCTTCATAACTAACAGTGGTATCATTAAAGATACAATATTAGAAATAAACATACTTAATAAAGGTCCGGGTAAACGCTTCTTTTTTGCCGGATAAGATTTAACAGACGCAATAATTGTATTTACGATTTTAAGCACTTTTTATTTTATCACTTTTAATAAATTGTAAATATGAGTTTCTCATAAAATGTATCAGCCAAACAACTAATATGGATTCTGTTGAAATAAATATGATATATAGGAGAAAAGAAAAAATAAGAAGTTCAATTTCGGATAACACTATTATTTTTTTGGATAAATCAAGGTGAATAAGATAAAATAATAGAGAACCAATTATAATAATTATAATATTTGTAAAACCCAACTCACTACAAATATAAATGAAAGAACTTCTCCAAACCAACTCTTCAATTAATGTATTAATCAGTATTGTTTTATGCTTCCGTGTTAAAGTAAAGTGTGATTTTAGCCATAGATATATTTTAAACTTAAATGATAATAAGAACTTAAAACCAGGCGAACTAAGAGCAACCATAAAAGGGAAATAAATAATACTAATTGCAGGATAAATTATTATATCCTCCAACAATCCTATTTTTACAGAATAAATTCCTAATAAAATTAAAAATGCTTGAAAAAGACTTCTATATATTTTTAGGTAACTCTGTTTCCCCGAAAAGATATAGTAATAGATTTCAAACAAGTAATAACTGAATAAACATAAATTAACTAACTTCCAATGAGACAAAATTGATTTTTCCTAATAATATTTGCACTGATATTAATGAAAAGAATAATATGAATATAACTGCTAC
>JAAETO010000243.1 GCA_024228275.1 Arcobacter sp. | reverse complement strand
TATCTAAATTTAAATTTAAATAATTAAATAAAACCTAACCTAAGGGAAGGAAGGGAAAGAGAGAGAGGCTAGGATACTAGATAGAAATAGAATAAAGGGATAAGCTGCTAAAATTAAAGGGTGGAAAGAGGTCTACTGAAAGTATGGGTTTTCTCAGGGTTAATATAGCGTTATTTTTAGAACTATGCATTATTTTACAGGGGTGAAATAGCTGTATAATTTTCTAATGAGTATATATTAATCCAATTTAGCTCGATAAACCATTGCTGTTACTATATTAATTTTCAACTTGCATGCAATGCTTCTTATTTTTTGTGAAATATAAGTTTCTATATATTAAAAAAAATCTTTAGTTTTTTATATATATGTAATATTATTTTAATGTTCTTTCCTTATTTACTTTCGTTCCATATTTTTATAGCTTTAGCAATTTTGATGTTTTATTTTCACGATTTTAATGCTGAAAATGGTACGGATTTTGATACTTCATTTAATATAGGTAGAATCGTTACCGTTATTGGAGCAATTGTTTCTGGTATACTTACAATCAAATCTGGTTATGATTATTTTAAAAATAAAAAAGAATAAAATTTCAATAAATATATTTAAATATCTAAATAGTATTTTAATTTATAATGACATCTACTCCTAGTGATTGTTTCCCTTATGAAAATCCTTGTGGTCCAGGAGATAATATAAATTATAAAGCAGTAGGAATAAAACCTTCAGTCACTACAGTAACAACTAATGTTGGTAAGCAATATTTTATTGGTATTCGTAATGCCGATAAATTAAAGGACTTCTGCTGTAAAGTTGACGTCAATGGAAATCTAGAAATACAGGCAAATTATATGTCTGGAGTAAGTGATAAAACAAAAGATATCAATGGTACTGATTTAATAAAATATGAAGAAGTCGTGTTTCCTGAAGGAAAATTTGGTGAACTTATAATCTCGCCTGATTCAACGGTACTTATAAAAATAAATGATGTAAAATCATATAGCAATAAAAGTAATCAATTATGTATTAGATTAGTAAATAGAGAAGATGCTTTACCTGGTTCTAATAAAAAAGCATTTACCTTTTCTTTTCAAAATCCTAATGAAAAAGAAAAAAATACAGCAGAAGAAAATAAAAAAGAAGAACCAGGATTTTTTGAGAAATATAGATGGTGTTTCATAGTTATAGGTATTATTTTAGTAGCCGAAATAATATTTTTAATAAGACGAGGATTATATGTAAGTAATAAAAGTAAACGCGTAAGATATTATTAATTTTATTTTGATTTTAAATTAAATTTATTTCTGTATTCTTTTACAGCTTTATTGAGACCTTTATATTCCCATAATATATATCTTGATAAAGTGCCTCGAGACATTGGGTCTGTCCAATCTTCTTTTTTATGTCTTCCAATATATAAGAGTCTCGTTTTATCTGGTGTGGATTTCATTGTATAATCACGGTATCCTCTACCACCAAAATAAACAATTTTAGTTTTATTTTCACCTATTCTAAATTTTGCTTTGTATTTACTAGTTTTATTTGGTCTTTTATCTTTTGTTACAGAGATTAATGCAATTCTATTTGATTTCATATTAAATACTTCTTTAATTTAAATAGATTTTAAACTTAATTTTTTTCATCTTAATAAAAATTAAAAAAAATATCTCTTTATTAATTACTATAAAAAATGAATCCAGAATCGAACTTTGGTTATCTTCCAGAATATTCAGGTATTCGAGTATCACAACTAGGAGATGTAGATGCTGAAAATCCAGGCGAAGGTGATGTAATTCAATGGTCTGAAATTAAAAAACAGTGGATTAGTAAAAATGGATCGAATAGTTGGAAAGGTACTGTAAATGCAGCAAGTACTGGAAGCCTTACTTTATCTGGCGAACAAAGCGTAGATGGAGTGTCTCTTGTAACAGGAAACAGAATCTTAGTGAAAGATCAAGGAGCCAATACTAATGGTATTTATGTAGTTTCAACTGGTACATGGGAAAGAAGTAGTGATTTAACAGTAGGATCAAATGCAGCTGGAACTGCAGTATTTGTTAATGCTGGTACTACAAATGGCGATACGATTTGGGTATGTACGAATAACTCTGGATCAGATATAGTAGGTACAGATACTTTAGTATTCTCATCTTTAACATCAATTAGTGGTGCAGCTGGTGCCAATACTCAAGTTCAATTTAACAATTCAGGTTCATTAGCAGGAAATGCAGCTTTAACTTTTAATAGTGGAAATGGACGATTAACTTCTACCGGTTATACAGATGGTACTGTACTTATAACTGGAGGTGCTATTTCAAATGCAACTAGCGTTTTCTCTACTAATTTAACGACTACAACAGGAGCTACAAACTTGGCCAATGGTGGTGGTGCTACTTTGGGATTATATGGTGTAACTCCAATTGTAAAACCTACAACAGCAGTTGCTGCAGCAACATTTGTAGCTAACAGTTCTGGTATTTCTAATGATAGTGCAACTTACGGAGGTTATACTATGGGCCAAGTAGTTCAAGCTTTAAAAAATTTAGGAGCTTTAACTTAAATTCAAAATTTATTTTAAAAGTTAATTTTATTCTATAATAACATTTTAATAATAATTTGACTTAGTTAATTTACATTTATTCATATAATTTTTACATGGTCTACAAACATCAAGTTTTATAACTTTTTTTTTTCTTCTTCTAATTGGTGCACGTTCAATCGGTATCCAGACTTTACATTCTTTACATTCAATAATATCCATTGAAGTTGATCTTGAATCAAGATAATAATCTTCATAAAACCAATTGTATAATGTAGAAAGCATATTCAATTAATAGCAAATCAAGATATAAATTTAAAATAAAAAAAAATTAAAAATCGAGATTATTTATTTTAAATATTTTAAAAAAATAATTTTATTTTTTACATGTAATTGACACATTTGATGAAACTTTTACTGGAGGAAGAACAAATTGAAAAAAAGTAATGTCATCATTCAATTCATCTAATGCATCATAACCATCATAAATATTACAAACTTTACAATGAAGGTTACCATTTGCTACATTTGACTTTACACAAGTTTCACAGTAACAATGTCCACACGAAGTCATTCTTAAATTACTTTCATCGGAATTTAAACAAATAATACATTTTGAACTATTTGATGTCATTTTATTATTTTGATAAATTTTTAATTATTTAAATTTTGGTTTTGTTTTTGATTTGTTTTTATTTTTAAATTTTTTTTATTTATTAAAATTTTTTAAATATTAAAAATGAATGGCCCGGACAAAAAAACTTGCAGAATCGAATTTATTATAAAAAATCAAAATTGCGAGTACGTTATTAAATTAATGATCGAATTTATTTAAATATATTTATATTTTTACTATATTTCTTGAATTAAAAATACACTTTCTTCACCAATTATTCGAAATCCTTCAGAATAATTTCCTATACCATTAATTCTAAAAGTTGCGTTAATTCGTCTTTGAGAAGCACTTAAACCGCTTGTATCAATAATTGCATACAAAGTTCCTGAACTTGGGTCTTTATTTATACTTCCATTTGTCCAGTCTACTTGACCATCATTCCAAGTTATTTCTCCTTGTGCTAAAATATCAGAATAATTCTCATCATACAGATAAGTTTCAATAGTATAATTTATTGCATTTCCTAAATTCTCAAAAACCGGTTTAACTGTTATTTCATAAACTCTATCTGGATTTAATTGAGCTCGAAAATTTGAGACAGTAGAAATATTATTTGATTCAATAACATCACCAAAATAAAAGAATTCTAACAAACCTGTTTGATCTGCTATAGGTTTTTGTACATCTTGAGTTGCTATATTAGCATAAAAAAAGTCTGGTTTTCTATTTAATTCAGTTATTGTAGGTGCTAAACTACTTGAAATTAAGCTTGCATTATTTGCAACATCAAGAGCATTACTAGCTGTATTTTCAATAGAGGAAATTTGACCAGAAAAACCATCAGCAGTTGACTTTGCTTCGGCAGCAGCATCAGACG
>JAAETO010000242.1 GCA_024228275.1 Arcobacter sp. | reverse complement strand
ATAAAGATATTTTAAAAAAGTTACTTCCCTTAATTTCCAAACAACAATACATACGTGGTGATTTTAAAGATGCTGAAAATTATTTAGGTTATTTACTTTCTGTGTTTGATTATGAAATCCATCCTGAAATTATTAAGGATCAAATTGAATATGGAGATAAAGATCCTTTTAATTATAACAAAGATAATGATTTATTTAAGATTTTTTACCAAAGTGTGGTAGACCCTAAAACTTACAAAACACCTCCTTCTATCTTATTTTATGATATTCAAGAAGAATTTGAATTGAATATAAACGAAGAAAAAATTATAATCCACCCTACATCTCATAGAATAGAATACTCAGATATAAAAAAACTTGGATATTATTTAAATGATTCATATATTGATCTAATGTACATTTTCCAAGAAAACCATCAAACATCTATAGATATCAATGATTAAAAATAAAAAAATATTCATAACTGGAGGAGCAGGATTTTTAGGTAAAAATTTAGTTAGACGTTATTATAATGATAATGAAATTACAGTTTACAGTAGAGATGAAGCTAAACATTATTATTTAAAAAAAGAATTCCCTAATATAAATTGTATTATTGGAGATGTACGTAATTTTGATTTGTTAAAAAGATCATCTGTGGGACACAATATAGGTATATTTGCTGCTTCATTAAAACAAATAGGAGCAGTAGATCAAAATGTAGAAGAAAGTGTTAAAGTATTAGTAGATGGAGCTCTTAATTCAAGAAGAGCAGCAGAAGAAAATAATTTTGAAGCAGCATGTTTTATATCATCTGACAAATCTAGAGCTGCCACCACTTTATATGGGGCAATGAAATTTATAGCAGGCGAATCATTTATTGTAAATTCGGATAAATCTAATGTGAAATTGTCTTCTGCTATATATGGAAATGTTTTAAATTCTACAGGTAGTATAATTCCTTTAATTTGGGATTCTATTAGTAAGGGATATGAATTAACTTTATACTCTGAAGAAATGACTCGATTTATGATTGATATAGAAGATGCTATGAATTTAATTGAATTAGGGTTAAAAGTAGATGGATATAATGTAATACCTAATTTACGTTCTTTTTTAGTAAAAGATTTATTTGAAATATATGCAGATAAATTTGGATTAAAGTATAAAAAAGGTACACCTAGAATATCAGAAAAAATCCATGAAATAATGGTTAGTAAAGAAGAAGCTTCTAGAACATTTTATAATAAAATAGATGATACTTATTATATGCATTATAAAGAAGTATTTGATAATAGTTTAAATGACGAATTTAGTAGTTATGAAACAACAGTATCAAAACAAGAATTAATTAAAATTTTAAATCATTATAATTTTTTTAAACCATGAAAGTATTAATATTAGGACATAAAGGAATGTTAGGACATATGGTCCATAAATTTTTTGAAAGTAAAGGAATTGAATGTGTTACTACAAGCTGTAGATGGCCTTCATCTTGTTTTAAAAATTTTGTACAAAAATTTGAAGGTGATTTTATTATAAATTGTATAGGGGCTATCCACCAACGAACAGATCAGTTTAATATTAATTGGGAATTACCACAATGGTTAGATGAAAACCTTTCTACTAAAATAATCCACCCAGGTACTGACTGTGAAATGGATGATGATGATTATGGTAACTCTAAAAGAATAGCAGCAGAATGGATTAAAGAAAAAGCTAAAAACACAAAAATTATTAAAACATCAATATTTGGTCCTGAATTAAATACTAAAGCTAGTTTAATGGAGTGGTTTTTATCTCAAGAAGGTGAAGTAAATGGGTATTCTGAATATTATTGGAATGGTAATTCTACTTTAACTTGGGCTCAATATTGCTTATATTTAATATTCCATTGGGATGAACTACCCACAGAAAATATATTAGAAGGAGAATGTATATCTAAATACAATTTACTTTTAATATTAAAAGAAGTATATAGTAAAAACATTACTGTTAATCCTGTTAATACCCCCGTATTTAACAAATGCTTAGTAGGAACAGTAAAAACTTTACCATTAAAAGAACAAATAATTGCATTAAAAGAATTTTATTAATATTTATAAACAAAATAAAAATGAGTACAACAAAGTTATCACAAGAAGAGTTACAACAGTTAAGAAATTTTCAAAGATCAGAAAATGAAATTACTTTTTCCTTAGGTCAAATTGAATTAAGAAAAGTATTTTTAGAAAAGGATAAACAAAACCTCCAAAACCAATACCAATCACTCCTCCAGGACCAAGAAAAAGCAGGTAAAGAATTACAAGAAAAATATGGAGAAGGTAATATTGATTTAGAAAAAGGAGAATTCATTAAATCAGAATAGTTCTTTGAGAAAATCTTTAATATGTATAATAAAACAATATTAAAAATAACATATAAAGATTGCAGAAACATTATTATCTCCAGGTGTATTAGCTAGAGAAAACGACCAATCATTTATTACTCAACAACCTGCAGAAATTGGTGCTGCTATTATAGGACCAGCTGCTTTAGGACCTGTTGAAGTACCTACATTGGTTACTTCTTTTAGTGAATATACAGCAATTTTTGGTACTACCGTACAAAGTGCATCAATTGCTTATTCGTATTTGACTTCATTAGCAGCAAATAATTATTTCCAAAGTGGT
>JAAETO010000241.1 GCA_024228275.1 Arcobacter sp. | reverse complement strand
TCTATTGGAGAAGAAACAAATAGTAATTTAATTTTATTACCAAATTCTCCTCAAGCAGGAAGTAATATGCTAAACGATATGGTTGCAAGTTTTGCGGCAAGTAACCAAATTGGTGAGGCTATGAAAGAAGCTAAAAACAAAAAGAAAGAAGAGTAGTTTATAATAGCTATCAATAAAAAACCCTCGAAGTAAATAACTTCGAGGGTTTCTTTTATTTTCTAACATATTTTCTAAATGAACGAATTGTTTCAAAAATACCTATTCCTATAAAAACTCTACTTATTAAATCAATACTTGAAGACAATTTACCCAATTCTCCAATTTCATTAAAAAAACTTAATTTATGAGTTGGGTTAAGAAACTGTGGATAGTAATGAATTAAATTATTGAAGAAGAATTTCAACCCTTTTACCGATATGTCTAACTCAATGTTTTTTAAACTCAACAAAAACAAACCATAAAATAAAAAACCAATAATACAAACTGTAATTAGTATTGCTTTTAACCAGTTTTGTCCAAAATCGCTGTAAAATTTAGACGTTCTTAAACTACCTAATGATGATAATTTGTTAAAAGAAAAAGGCTCTTCTTTGCTAAACGCTAATAAGTTTTCTTGTGATGCCTTGTAGTACTCAATTTTTTCTTTCAAGTTGTTCTGTTTAGATGAAACTGAATACAAATCGTTATATAAGTGATATAGATTTTTATAAGTGTTTTTGTAACTTAAGATCTTATTTTTTCCAACAGGAAATTTTGAATTCAGTGTTTTGATTGAGCTAAAATCTGAAGAGTCGACAATAATTTCCTCAAATTTATAAATAAGAAGATTCTTAATTTCTAATACTCCACAAGAGGTTTCTATTATTCTTAATGTGGGTTTTTTAACTTTAATAAATTACTGTACTCATTTCCTATAGATATAAATAGAAATTGTTTTAAGGTTTTAAGGTTTCGCTTGATAAGTTCATTATTTCTATGTGATAGGTCATTTAAATAATCTATTAAATATTTTATGTTTTTAGTTTTAATACTACGCTCTACCCCTTCTTTATCATAATCTTTAAAAACCATTTTATAATCATTTATTATATTTATTGGTTTTTCAGAATATTTATTTAAAGTATCTGATATGCTAATGTTTAATAGAAATAGTTTACCAAGATTAATGACTTTTTTAAACAACAAGGAGTAAAGTTTAATGTCTTCAATAACAATTACTGAATTCGAATTAAAAATTCCTTGAAATTGTATAACATTAATAACGCATTTATTAACCGTAATGCCTGAAGAACCATTTTCATTAATAGACAAGTAGTTTATTAAAGTAAAAGGCCCTGTAATAGATATTTTTTGATCTTCCTTTGGTCGTAAATTTACACTATCGTAAATTCCCCCTTCTATATTCAAAAAATCTTTTATTGAGCAACTTGAAAAACTAAAAGAATCTATTTTTGCATTGTCTATTATGAAACTCTTTGAAAATTCACATCTATTAAACCAAAACCATTTTAGTTTAATATTGTAAACTCTTATTCGATTCAAAAAGGTACAATTTGTAAAAGATAAAATATCAAATTTTGGACCCTTAAAACTTATTTCATCTTCAAACACACACTCATTTAAATTTATTTCATGTTCAAATTTATCATTTAAATCAAATTCTAATACTCCTTTAACTTTTATTTTACCTGCTTGAATGGTTTTAGAGTCAATTGATTTTATTTCAGAATAAAAACTTCTTAAATATCTATCATCTCTCATTTCACCAAGTAGAAATTTTTTAAATTCAATTGGTGAAAGCAAAATAAAATCATCTTGAAGTTTTGGCATTTTATTCTAAAATTTTCTTTGCTTCAATAATTAACAACTCATTTCTATCTTCTAATGCTTTGTCAATAAAAGCATCAATATCATTATTTCTTTCTAAACCAGCATCTAATAAAACCTTTAAACTAATCATTGTCGCAATACGAGTTCCTGCTTTTTTTACAGCCGTTCCAAATAGAGGTTGCAACTCGTCGTAAGAAACTTTCTTTGCTAATTCCTGAATTTCAGCCTTCACTTTCTGTTGTTTTTCTTCAGGATAATTAGTGTATTTTTTTCCTAGTTGCTGGATTACACTTATTGGTTTACGTTGTGATTGCTGTTGTTGTGG
>JAAETO010000240.1 GCA_024228275.1 Arcobacter sp. | reverse complement strand
ATGGGGTCCGAAGGACCTTGCAAGTTCACTAACAATATATGTTTCAGCTACAAAAAGTACATCAATTTCAAGATTTACAGTTTTATTATGCTTATTTCTAACTCATTAACTGATTAACTTCTTATTTTATCATCCTCTGTTATGGTTAATTAATGTAATCCACACCTAATATAATACAAAAACACTAAATATAGAAAATAATAAATACAATATAATCAATAAATTGAAGAAAAGTTGATAATACTGTAATAGAATAATCTAATTAATGATTTAGAGCTAATTTCAATAAAAATACATTTACTAATCTCATTTGTTTAAAGGATTTAGAGGAATAGTGGAATTTCAAGAATAATGGAATTAATTCAGGTGGTATAATTGAAACATGCTGCATAATTAGTTGTTTAAAAAGGACATTTAATCAAAAAGACTCAATAATACTCAATGATATATAGTGATTGAATTTAATCAGGCAAAAAGGAAGAGTTAAATATTTATTTTAGTTCAAATTGTATCGAAATATTGAATAGTAAGTGATGAAATAACTATAACGTTTTGATATTAATGGTTCCACAAGATAAAAAGTCATAATAAAGGAAAAGACATTCTGGCAAAGAAGTTGTTATCAAAAAGTGGAACCGAAATAAGGAAAATAATGCAAAGAACTAGCTCTAATTAAATGAATTTCTTAGTTTTTATGATCATATTTCATTAAATCTTGGCAACGAAACATATATTGTTAGTGAACTTGGCAACCACCCAAAACATTAATTGAATTGAATAGAAGAAAAGTAAACAATTCAGTTGGAGTAATTAATTTGTATTCTAGTTGATTTACACT
>JAAETO010000239.1 GCA_024228275.1 Arcobacter sp. | reverse complement strand
TTCATCTTTATCTATTTTATATATAATTCCATCTTCATCAACAGCAATTGTTTCCGATAGTTCAAATACATCAAGATTATCTTCAGTTTCACCAATTTTTTTAAGCATTTAAATCCTTTAAATAAATTAATTTGAATTATACATAAAACTACTTGATATTTAAACTTAATCTATTAAATATTTAGTATAATCCAAAAAAAGGAATATAATGAAAAAGACATTTAAACTAAATATAGAAAATAAACATCCTGATAGATTATTAGAATCAATTAAACATGAAATAAGAAAATACATTAAAAGAGAAAAAAGAAAACCTTTGCCTGATGGTGTTAATTATTGGGATTTAAAATGTAAGTTTGCAAAAAATGAAGAAGAACCTTATTCTATAAATTTTAATGATATTACAAAATATATAAATGAAGCATCAGATGAAAAATGTGAAAGTTTTTATATGGAAATATTATCAACTGAAGGTATTAAAGAAGAAAAAACAATAGAAGATGAAAAAGAAGATGAAAAAGAATAGAGTATAACTCTATTTCTTTTTTAGTATATTTTTTAAGTATATCTCTTCACTTATAATTTCTTTATTTTTTTTAACTCTATCTAAATAAACTTTTCCTATTAAATGATCATATTCATGTTGAAAAACTCTAGCTAAAAAATCTTTTAATACAATAACTTTTTTTTCTGCATTTTTTGTAGTGTATATTATTTTTATTTTCTTGTATCTTGGAACTAAAGCTCTAATTCCAGGAATACTAAGACAAGCTTCCCAATCTTTTTTTATTTTTTTAGATCTTTTTATAATTTTTGGGTTTATCATCACTAAAGGTTCCATTGTAGGAGCATTAGGGTATCTAATATTTGGCTTTGAAGCAATTATTAATATTCGCATAGAATGAAATATTTGAGGAGCAGCAATTCCTACACCGTTATTGTCTTTTAAACATTTCAACATCTTTTTTATAAGTTTTTGTACATTTTTGTTTGATATTTTATTAACTTTTTTTGCTTTTTGTCTTAGTACTTTTTCACCTAATTTTGCAATTTCTAAATTTTTATTTATACACATTTTGAGTTCTTTTTATCAATATTATCATCATTAACTTCTGTTTTTTATTAAAATATATCTAAAAGATATTTTATGATATAATAATAAAAATCAATTTTAAATGATTTCTGGCTATGTTTTTGTAATCCTTCGATAACCTTAACTAACTAAATAAATAAAAATATATAAAGGTACTTCATGTCATTTTCTAACCTAGGTCTTAGTGAACCTATTTTACGAGCCCTTAAAGAAAAAGGTTATACAAAACCTACACCAATTCAAGAACAGGTAATTCCTGTTATTTTAGAAAAAAAAGATGTTTTAGCAGGTGCTCAAACAGGAACAGGTAAAACAGCAGGTTTTACACTTCCATTACTTCAAAGATTGTTTGATACAAAAATTTCAAAAAATATAAAAGTTAAGCCACCAGTAAAAGCTTTAATTTTAACACCTACAAGAGAGCTGGCTGCTCAAGTTGGTGAAAATGTTGAGATGTATAGTAAATATCTTCCTTTTAAATCTGCTGTTATATTTGGAGGCGTAGGAATAAATCCTCAAAGAGCAATAATAAAAAAAGGTGTAGATATTTTAGTTGCAACACCGGGAAGATTATTAGATTTAGTTTCTCAGAATAGTTTAGATTTATCAAAAGTAGAATTTTTTGTTTTAGATGAAGCGGATAGAATGCTAGATATGGGTTTTATTCATGATATCAAAAAAGTATTAGCTTTATTACCTACAAATAGACAAAATTTATTATTTTCAGCAACATTTTCTGATGATATTAAAAAACTTGCAGATAGACTTTTAGATAAACCTACACTAATAGAAGTAGAAAAAATAAACAGTTCTAATGAAACAATAAAACAAATTGTTCATCCAGTAGATAGAGAAAGAAAAAGAGAGTTACTTATACATCTCATTAAAAAAGATAATTGGAAACAAGTATTAGTATTTACTAGAACAAAACATGGAGCAAATAGATTAAGCGAACAGTTAAATAAGTTTGATATTACTTCAGCTGCAATACATGGAAATAAAAGTCAAGGGGCAAGAACAAAAGCTCTTGCAAATTTTAAGGATGGAACTATTAGTGTCTTAGTTGCAACTGATATTGCTGCTCGAGGAATTGATATTGACCAATTGCCTCATGTAGTTAATTTTGAATTACCAAATATTGCAGAAGATTATGTTCATAGAATTGGAAGAACTGGTCGTGCTGGACATGAAGGTGAAGCTGTTTCTTTAGTCTGTATTGATGAGCATGATTACTTAAAAGGTATTGAAAAATTAATTGATCAAAAAATACAAAAAGTTAAGATTGATGGTTTTGAAGTTAACCCTTCTATAAAAGCTGAACCAATAACTCAAGGCAGAAACTCTGGCAATAGAGGTGGTTCTAATAATAGAGGAAATAGTTCACGAAACAATTCTAAAGGAAATAATAGAGGTTCTAGAGGAAGTAGTTCTAGAAATAATTCTAAGAGTAATTCAAAAAATGATAGTAGAGGTTCAAGAAGAACTCAAGGTAGAACATCTAGTAAATAGTCTAATACTATTGCATATTTATTTAAAAATTTAGATAAAATAATAAAAAATATTAGGATATAAAATGATTATAAGAAAACAAGTTAATAATAGAATGAGTAGAATGGTTGAACACAATGGTACGGCTTATCTAGCTGGTATTGTATCAGATGATAAAACATTAGATATTAAAGGCCAAACTGCAAGAGTTTTAGAAATGGCAGAAGAGAGATTTAAAGAAATTGGAACTAATAAGGATAATCTTTTAAGAGCTGAAATTTTCATAAAAGACATTTATGCTGATTTTGCCGGATTAAATGAAGTTTGGGATGCTTGGGTTTCAAAAGAAAATCCACCAGCAAGAGCTTGTGTTGAAGCAAATATGGCAAGTGCAACCACACTTGTAGAGATAATATTTACTGCTGCAAAAGTAGATTAATAAAAAATTATTAACTATTATTGAGTATTTTTAATATTTAATAATAGTTAGTTTTTTATATTTTATATTGTTTTTCTTATTTACTTGTATTAATTTCTCTTTACTATTAAATAATTAGTCATATTAATTTAATTTTTTATACTAATAAAATTCTCTGAATATAAAATTTATTATCTGCGTAAAATCCCTTAGTTCAAGTGTTATTTATATATTTTTGAATATAATGTAAAAAAAATATAAACCATGGATTTTTTATGATCGTAAATATAACCCTTCCAAATAAAACCTCATATGATATTACTATTGATAATTTAAATAAAACTTATTTTGATAGAAAAGTTGTTGTTGTTACAAATCCAACTGTAAGTGGATTTCACCTTGAGTATTTAAAACAAAAGTTTACTGCAAAAGAGCTTACTATAGTTACTATTCCTGATGGAGAAGAGTATAAAAATATGAAAACTATTGAATCTATTTTAGAACATTGTTTCGAGAATAAATTAAATAGAAGTTCTTTACTTGTAGCTTTTGGAGGTGGAGTAATTGGAGATATGACAGGTTTTGTTGCTTCAATTTACCAAAGAGGAATTGATTTTGTCCAAGTACCGACAACCTTATTATCTCAAGTTGATGCAAGTGTTGGTGGTAAAACAGGTATAAATAATAAGTATGGTAAAAATCTAATTGGAGCATTTCATCAGCCTATTGCAGTACATATTGATCCCTTATTTTTAAAAACACTTCCCAAAAGAGAAATGTCAGCTGGAATTGCAGAGATTATTAAAATGGCAGTTACTTTTAATAGTGAGTTTTTTCAATGGTTAGAGTCAAATGATTTAAATAATGAAAATAATATAAAAATTGCAATTCAAAAATCTGTAGAAACAAAAGCATGGGTAGTTTCTCAAGATGAAAAAGAAAAAGGTATTAGAGCTGCTTTAAATTATGGTCATACTTTTGGACATGTCATAGAAAACGAAACAAATTACAAAACATACTTACATGGTGAAGCAGTTGGTATTGGAATGGTAATGGCAAATCAATTAGCAGTTAAAATCGGTAATTTAAGTGAAAATGAAAGTTTTAGGATTAAAAGATTACTTGATAAATATGATATTCCTACAAGTTATAAAATTAAAGATGTTGAAGATTTTTACCAACATTTTTTCTTAGACAAAAAATCTTTAGATGATAAAATTAAATTTATATTAGCAAAAGGTATTGGTAATTGTGAAATTACAGATAAGATTGAAAAAAATGATATTATTGAAGTATTAAAGGGTTTTTAAATTGAAAATATTAATAAAAAGTTTATTATTAACGTTTTTATTCCTTTCTTTTAGCTTTTCTGAAGAGCATACAGTAAGCAGTGATAAGAATAATGACACTAAGATTACAAAAGAAATAGTTAATAGTTTAAAAGAAAAAAAAACTATACAAGAATCTATTAAAGAGAAAATTAATGAAGATTTAAAAGAAAAAGAAGAAGCTTTAAAAAAGAAACAAGAAGAAGAAGCTTTAAAAAAGAAACAAGAAGAAGAAGCAAAAAGAATTGCTAAACTTACAGAAATAGAAGAAATAAAACTAAAAATCAATGAAATAGATATTCAATTAAAAGATAATATTTTATTAAAAAGATATAGTAACTATGATGCATATAGAAAAATTTCTGCAGAATTAAATGAACTTAAAAAAAATATAAAACAATTAAGAGGTAAAACTGAAGATCAAGTTTATCATCTAAATAACAAAATGAGAATTAAAGAAAATGAGTTAGAGCTAATATCAGAATATAAGGGTTCTCCTATTGGTGCTTTAATAAATCCGCCTGAAATTGAAAAATATGAATCTATTACTAATCCTTTTGGAATTATAAATGCTTTATCATATATAAAAAAATTACAAAACAATAAAATTTTATTTATTTCAATTGAAGAAGATATCTTAGGTTTGACAAGTTTGTTAGAAGATAAATTATTTTTATATCTAGATTTATATAATTTAGATACTAAATCAGAATATAAAGAAGAAATAACATTTTTAGATAAAGAGAAAAAAGATTTTAATATGGTTCTAGAAATTGTTTCTACAACTGAAGAAGTTTATACAAGAAAAATAGAACAAGTTATATTAGAAATAAAATCACAAATTTCTGATCAAATTGAAAAAACACTTAATATTGCACTTATTATTATCCTTTTATTTTTTGTAACATTTCTTATAAAACTTACTTTGAAAAAATATTTTTCTCAAAATGAAAATTATTATATGACAAATAAAGTTATAAACTTTATAGTTGTCTTTTTTGTACTAATGGTAATACTATTTTCTTATATTGATAATGTTTCATATCTTGTAACTATTTTAGGATTTGCGTCTGCTGGTATTGCTATTGCTTTAAAAGATTGGTTTATGTCAATTTTTGGTTGGTTAGTTATTGTTACATCTGGTTCAATTCATGTTGGAGATAGAATAAAAGTTACAAGAGATGGAGTAGAAGCTGTTGGAGATGTATTAGATATTTCTTTATTTAAAATTACAATTAGAGAAGATATTACATATACTTCATATGTAACAAATAGAAGAACAGGTAGAATTTTCTTTATTCCTAATAACTACGTTTTCTCAGAAATGATTGCGAATTATACACATTCAGGATTAAGAACTGTTTGGGATGGTATAGATATTGCTATTACCTTTGATTCAAATCATAAAAAAGCACAGCATATAGCCAAAGAGATTTTAAAACATTATTCTAAAGGTTATACTGATATAACTAGAAAACAACTTTCAAAAATGAGAAGTAAATATCAGTTAAGAGCAACAGGTGTAGAACCTAGAGTATACACTTTTGTGGAACCTCATGGTATTGTTATATCTTCGTGGTATTTAACAAATTCTTATGCAGCTTTAGTTTTAAGAAGTACAATGTCTCCTGAAATATTAGAAGCATTTATGAAAGAAGATGATATTAAAATTGCATATCCAACTCAAACTATAAATGTAGGTGATGGTGGACAAACTTTAAAAGTACCTCCTGCTGATTTACCAGATATTGATTAATAAGAGTTAGAAAATATGGAATTTACAATTAATAAACAAAAAGTATATTTTAAAACATTTGGGTGTAGGACAAATGTTTTTGATACACAAGTTATGATGAGTAACTTAAAAGATTTTGAAGTCACTCAAACTGAAAAAGATGCTGATATTGTAGTTATTAATTCTTGTACTGTTACAAATAGTGCGGATAGTACAGCACGTGGTTATATAAATTCGTTAAATAAACTACCAAAGCCTCCAAGAGTTATTTTTACTGGATGTGGAGTTTGGACAAAAGGTGAAAATCTTTTTAAAGAGGATAAAGTAGATTCATTATTTGGTCATTCTGAAAAAGAAAAAATTAATGAATTATTGTTAAAAGAAGAAAGATTTTTTGATGCTGGTGATTTAAAACATATTGATGAGACTATTGTTCAAGAGTTTATAGGGAAAAGCAGAGCATTTATTAAAATACAAGAGGGATGTGATTTTAGATGTTCTTATTGTATTATTCCTCATGTAAGAGGAGATGCAAGATCTTATAAAGAAGATAAAATATTAGAACAAGTTAGTACTTTAGCTTCAAATGGTTTTGGAGAATTTATTTTAACTGGAACTAATGTAGGAAGTTACGGTAAAAAACAGAATACTTCTTTAGCAAAACTTCTTAAAAAAATGTCAATGATAAAAGGTGTTAGAAGAATTAGATTAGGTTCAGTTGAACCAATTCAAATAGATGATGAGTTTAAAGAAATAATCAATGAACCTTTTATGGCAAAACATCTTCATATAGCTCTTCAACATACATCAAAAGAGATGTTGAAAATTATGAATAGAAGAAACAAAGTACTTTCTGATTTAGAACTATTTGAGTTTTTAAGTGATAATGGCTATGCTCTTGGAACAGATTTTATTGTTGGTCATCCTGGAGAAACTGATGAGCTATGGAAGGAAGCTATTGAAAACTTACAGAGATTTCCTTTAACTCATGTTCACGCTTTTACTTACTCAAAAAGAGATGGTACTCCAAGTTCAACTATGAAAAATCAAGTACGTGGAGATATTTCAAAACTTAGATATAATGAATTGACAAAAATTATTGATGATAAAAACTATGATTTTAGAAGTAATAATACTAAATCTTTAGAAGTATTAATAGAATCATATAAAAATGGTAAATATATAGGTTTAGATCAACATTTTAATCAAATTGAAGTACAAAGTAGTGTTGATATAGTAGGTGATTGGATTTTTATAGAAGATTATAAAGTAGGACGTGAAAAAAATGTCACAAAATTTGGATAAAAAAAACTTAGATAAAAACTTTAAGTTAATGGGTATGTCGGCAATTATATTGCTAGTATTATTTTTATATACTGTTTATAAAAGTAGCGATCATATTCAAACTGGTTCATACTATTTTGGGATTATTTTTTTACTACTTTTACTTAGTTTCGCTATATTTGCAAGATTCAAACAAGATAAAATTAAAAAAGTTTTAAATAAAAATAAATTCGAGGAAAAGTCTTTTTCTAGTGAATTATCAAGTGTTCGTGAATCTAAATATGAAGATTCAACAATAAATATAAATGCGGTAAGCTCAAATATTAGATTTAAAGATGTTGCAGGTATAAAAGATGTTAAAAGTGAACTTGAAGAGATAGTTGACTTTTTGAATAAACCTAAAAAATATATAGAACATGGAGTGAAACTTCCAAAAGGAGTACTTTTAGTAGGACCTCCTGGCGTTGGTAAAACTTTAATTGCAAGAGCAGTTGCTGGTGAAGCTGATGTTCCATTTTTTTATCAAAGTGGTGCTTCTTTTGTTCAAATATATGTTGGAATGGGTGCGAAAAAAGTAAGAGAACTTTTTACAAAAGCTAAAGCTAGTGCACCTGCAATTATATTTATTGATGAAATTGATGCAATTGGCAAAAAAAGAGGTGCCAAATCAAATGATGAAAGAGAATCAACTTTAAATGAGCTTCTTACTCAAATGGATGGGTTTGAAGGAGATTCTAGTATTATTGTTATTGCTGCAACAAATAAAATTGAAGTTTTAGACGAAGCACTTTTAAGAGCTGGAAGATTTGATAGACGTGTTTTTATTAATTTACCTAATATTGAAGATAGAAAAAAAATATTAGAATTATATTTACATAATAAACATTATGAATTTGATTTAGATAAATTAGCTTTAGAAACTTCTGGTTTTAGTTCAGCAGCTTTATCTACACTTGTTAATGAAGCACTTTTAAATATGATAAAAAGAGATGCAAAAGTTTTAGAAAACGTAGATATTGATTTGGCTAAATATAAACTTGAATTTGGTAAAAAAGAGATTTTAATATTAAGTGAAGGTCAGAAAAATATTTTAGCTATTTATCAAGCTAGTAAAGCTTATATTTCTAAAAATGAAATTTCTTTATTTGATGAGAGTGTAAAAAAAATCAATTCAGTTTATCCATCTTATAATGAATTATTAGAAAATATTAAAAGGTATTTAGCAGGTTCTATTGGTGTAGAAGTAATTAAGAAAGAAAAATATGCAGTGAATAGTAATGATTTAAATAGAGCGTATGAGTTAGCTAATAAAATTGTTGTAGATTACAAAATGGCTAAAGATGCTGATGTTTTAATAAATGATATGAGTAATGAATTGCGTTCTGAATTATCTCAAAATGCCAAAGAAATAAACAGGTTAAAAGATATTATTATTCAAAATGAGGTAATAACTTTTGATGATATCTAAGTTTTTTTCTGGATTTTCTTTAAATAATGAAAAAGAGCTTTTTAAAGATTATATAATAGATAATGATTTTACAGTTTCTGGCTTTTCTTATGGTTCAATAAAAGCTTTTGAATTCACTTTAAATAGTAAAAAAAGAATTGATACTTTGCAGCTATTTTCTCCAGCTTTTTTTCAAGTTAAAGATACCAAATTTAAAAGAATGCAATTAATGTTTTTTAAAAAAGATCCCAAATCATATTGTGATAATTTTTTAGAAAATATTTCATATCCTAGTAAAATAGATACGAAAAAATTTTTTGATCAAGGAACAGAAGATGAACTTGATGAACTTATTAATTATAAGTGGGAAGAAAAAAAATTAGATGAAGTTTTATCTAGGGGAATTAAAATTGAAGTATATTTAGGTGAAAAAGATAAAATAATTGATTCTAAACAAGCTTTAGATTTTTTTAGAAATTATGCAACTGTTTATTATATAAAAGAAAAAGGACATATCTTATGAGTAAAGAAATCGCAAAGATTGGTATTATAACAGCTTCTGATAGAGCAAGCAAAGGTATTTATGAAGATTTATCTGGAAAAGCAATTATTGATACTATGAATGATTATTTAACATCATCTTGGGAGCCAGTTTATAGATGTATAGAAGATGATCAAAAAACTATTGAAGAAACTATGAAAGATTTAGTTGATAATCAACATTGTTGTTTAGTTGTAACAACGGGAGGAACTGGACCAGCAAAAAGAGATGTGACTCCTGAAGCTACAGAAGCTGTTTGCGATAGAATGATGCCTGGATTTGGTGAACTTATGAGAGCAGAATCTTTAAAGTTTGTTCCAACTGCAATTCTTTCAAGACAAACCGCAGGTTTAAGAGGAAGTTCTTTGATAGTTAATCTTCCTGGAAAACCAAAATCAATAAAAGAATGTTTAGATGCAGTATTTCCAGCAATACCATACTGTATAGATTTAATGGAAGGTCCTTTTTTAGTTTGTAATGAAGATAATATTAAAGCATTTAGACCAAAAAAGAAATAAAAATTTATAATATCTCTAAATAATGTATTTAGAATAATTGTTAATATTTTTTATTTATGATTTATTCACTTTAAGATATAATTCCCGATGCAAGAGATATTAAAAAAATTAGACTTATTAGAGTATGTTGAATCCTTTTCAAAACTTTTATCTAGAGAAAAATCAATTATTTTAGAAGGTGACATAAATTTACACCATAGATTTATAAAAGAATTATCTAACTTTGATTTTAAAGAACCTCCGAAGATATTAAATTTAAATAATGCATTAATGCATATTCAAAAACAGGGTATATTAAAAGTTAGTGATATTTACGAATTTGTTAAAATTATAACTTATTTTATTTATTTGAAAAGATTTAATTTTGAAGGAAAACTGCAAGAGTGGATTGATAAAATAATTATTCCTGAGGAAATTAACAAAATATGTTATTATTTTGATGAAAAATCAAATTTAAAATCTGGTATTGACGAAGATTATGATTCTATAAGAGAATCTATATCTAAAAATAAGCAAGAGATTAAACAGAATTTATATAAAACTATAAACTCTAATAAAGTTAGGACTTATTTAGTTGACTCTCAAATACATTATATAAATACGGAAGAGTGTATTCTTGTTCGTGGTGGTTTTAATCATATTTTAAAAGCTTCAGTAATTGATAGATCAAATTCTGGCTTCTTTTACGTTATTCCCCATAGTGTAAGTACTTTAAAGCAAAAACAAAGTGATTTATTAAATAAAAGAGAAGAAATTCTTTTTAAAGTTTGTAAGGAGATAAGTTCTTTATTTGAAAAGAATTTATTATTTTTAAAATTTATAAATAAAGAATTTGATAGATTTGATCATTATCAAGCTAGACTTTTCTTTGCAAAAATTGGAGATAAAAACTTTATATTACCAAATAAAAAAAATCAAAATAAATTAGTTGATTTTAGACATCCTGCTTTAAGCGATGCAAAACCAATCACGATTGATTTTTCAAAATCAGTTGTTATGATTACAGGTGTAAATGCAGGTGGTAAAACTATGATGTTGAAATCTATATTAAGCTCTGTTTTACTTTCCAAATATTTACTCCCATATAATACGCATAAAGATACAAAAATAGCAACTTTTAAAGAAATTAATGCAGTTTTAGATGATCCTCAAAGTGTTAAGAATGATATATCTACTTTTGCAGGAAGAATGTTAGAATTTTCTAAGTTATTTATGAGTAAAAATGCAATAGTTGGTGTCGATGAAATAGAACTTGGAACAGATTCAGATGAAGCTGCAAGTTTGTTTAAAGTAATCATTGAAGAGCTTATGCAAAAAGATATTAAAATTATAATTACTACTCACCATAAAAGATTAGCCGCCTTAATGGCCTCAAATCAAAATGTTGAGTTAGTAGCTGCTTTATATGATGAGGAAAACCGTAAGCCAACATATGAATTTCTACAAGGAACTATTGGAAAATCATATGCTTTTGAAACAGCAAGTCGATATGGAATACCATTAAATGTAATTAAAAAAGCAAAAGAAGTTTATGGTGAGGATAAGGATAGATTAAATGAACTTATTGAAAGAAGTTCTGCTTTAGAGATTGAGTACAAACAAAAGATAGCAAAATTAGATGAAGAAATTTTTGAACATCAAAGACTGAATAAAAATCTAAAAGATACAAAAGAGAATTTAGATGAACATATTTATATTGAGAAATCTAAATTACATAAAGAGTATAAAGATGCTAGAGATGAAGCAAAAAAAGCGATTAAAGCAAAAGTTGCAAAAGGACATCAGCATTTAAATATTGCACATGACAAAGCTCAATCAATAACAACCCAAAAAGTTCAAGATAAAGTTGAAAATTTAAAAGTAGGTGATAGAGTTAAGTATAGAACAACTAAAGGAATACTTATCTCTATAAAAGGCTCAAAAGCTTATATTGAAAATGATATGGGTATGAAAGTTCAAGTAAAATTAGCAGATCTACAAAGAAGCGGTAATCCTCCAAAAATTAAAACTAAACCAAAAACAACAGTTACTGTACAAAAACCAGATTCTGGTCATGTAAAATTAGATCTACATGGTCAAAGATCAGATGAAGCAATAGAAAATTTAGATAAATTTATATCTGATGCTCTAATTGCAGGTTTTGATGAAGTTTTAGTATATCATGGAATTGGAACAGGAAAATTATCGTATGCAGTAAAGAAATTTTTAGATTCTCATCCAAAAGTAAAATCATATACTGATGGACATCCATCACAAGGTGGATTTGGAGCAAAAGTTATAACTTTATAATTGTAATTTTTGTTTGAAGTTTAATAAACTTAATTATATATTTTACTTTTTAATTATGAAGTTATTATATTAAATAATTAGATTGAGTAATTTGGGATTTAATTGTCTATTTGATACAATCACGATTATAAAAAGGATATAAATGACAGTTATAGAATTATTTCAAAAATTATTGAGATTTAAATCAATTACTCCAGATGATGCAGGTGCATTTGATTTTATTGGAGATTATTTAGGTGATGAATGGACTTGTATAAATGTTGATAGAGAAGATACTAAAAATAGATTTTATTATAAAAAATTCAATGAAAATCCTCAGCATTTATGTTTTGCAGGACATATAGATGTTGTGCCTCCTGGAGATGGTTGGGATGTTGATCCTTTTGAAGCAAATATTATTGATGGAGTTATAACTGCAAGAGGAACACAAGATATGAAAAGTGGTGATGCAGCTTTTCTTTACGCTTGTAAACATGCAAAAAATTTTGATGGAACTTTAAGTATATTAATGACTTCAGATGAAGAGGGTGATGGAACATATGGAACAATAAAAGCATTAGAACATCTAAAGGAAATTAATTTTGTTCCTCAATATGCAGTTGTAGCAGAACCTACTTGTGAAGAAGTCTTTGGTGATGCTATTAAAGTTGGTAGACGTGGAAGTATAAATGGTTATATTACTATAAAAGGTAAACAAGGTCATGCTGCGTATCCTGAAAAATGTATTAATCCTGTGCATAATTTTTCAGAAATATTACCTAAGATTGCTGGATATGACTTAGATAATGGTGATGAGTATTTTTCACCTTCAAAAATGGTAATAACTGATATTAGAGGTGGTATGCAAGTTACTAATGTAACTCCTGATGATTTAAAGATTATGTTTAATGTTAGGAATTCTACTAATACTAAAAGAGAAGATGTTGAGGCTTTTATAAATAAAAATTTAGAAGGCTTAGACTATGAATTTAGAACTACACAAGGATCTTTTCCTTTTGTAACAAATAAAGAATCAAAAGTTGTAAAAGCTATGGAAAAGTCAATAAAAAATATACTTGGAGTAAATACTAAACAAAGTACAGCTGGTGGAACTTCAGATGCAAGATATTTTGGTGCATTTTCTATTGAAGCAATAGAATTTGGTGTTATTAATGACACTATTCATAGTGTAGGGGAAAGAACTTCAATTAAAGAAGTAGAGGGATTAAAAAGTGTATTTGAAGATTTAATTAAAAATTTTTAAAATGCTATAAAAATATCAAGTAATGATTTATTATAAGTAAATAAACAAATTTCTTAATATATTACTCAAAGCTAACAAGAGTTTTGTTATTATATACATAATTGAAAAAAATTAAAAGGATTTAAATGGAACAATTACCAAATTGTCCTAAATGTCAAGGTGAATATACTTATGAAGACGGTAGTTTACTAATTTGTCCAGAGTGTTCATATGAATGGTCATTAGAAAACTCATTAGAAGATGAAAAAGAATTTACGGTAAAAGATTCAAATGGAGCTACACTAAGAAGTGGTGATGATGTAACAGTTATAAAAGATTTAAAAATAAAAGGAAGTTCTTCTGTCGTTAAAGTAGGTACAAAAATTAAAAATGTTAGATTGGTTGAAAGTTCTGATGATCATAATATTGACTGTAAAATCCCTGGTGTAGGTGCTATTAAAATAACTCCAAAATATGTAAAAAAAGCATAAATTATTTAATCTAAGGAAAATTTAATGAATACTCAAATATATTCATTTTTAGAACAAAATTTATCGAAGATTAAAAATATATCTTTTTGTAAGTATCTTCAAAATGAACCTCAAATTAAAAATGAAATATATATATAAAATAATATTCTAATATTTGTCATAAAAGATAATATATATGCCTTCTTAAAGGCATATATAACAAAATATTAAATACTAAATTTAAGACAAAAAGGCTTAAGTAAAGTCTGTAACTCCAGATAGCAGTTTTTATATAATTATTAGATTTGATATTATCCAGTTTTAATTATTATCAAATCATAACATGAATTTCGCTATGATAAAACTCTAATATATTAATCTTATTGATTATTTAAATATTATCTTATGTAAAAATAATAATATTATTATAATTTATTAATGGAAAATTTAAGGAATAAAATGAAAGTTACTCAAATAAAAAAATTGATGTTATCTGGTTTAAGTGTAAATACAAATAATGAAAATGAAATGAATCCCGAAAGTAATAAAATTTCTCTATTATGGGAAGATTATGAAAATAAAAACGTATATAATAAAACTTTTAATAAGGCAAACAAATCTGAGATGTATGGAGCTTATTCTGATTATGAATCTGATGTAAATGGAGACTATAAAGTTACAGTTGCAGTAGAAGTTACAAAACCTAAAAATGCAATTGTTATCGAAGAACAAAGATATTTACTTTTTGAAAAGGATGGTGAATTACCTCAGGTTGTTGTTGATTGTTGGAACGAAATTTGGGATTATTTTTCTAATGAACCTAAATATGAAAGAGCTTACAAAGTAGATTTCGAAAAATATAGCAAAGAAAATGGTATAGAAATATTTATATCTATTAAATAATTGCCATATTTATATATTATTATTAAGTAGTTAAATCTTATAATAAAATTATATGTAGTATTGAAAGGATCAAAAGTGTTCAATGAAAAATTTTTAAGTTCGTTAAATATTCTTTATATTGAAGATGAAGAATTAGCTAGAGAAACATTAGCGAAAACATTAAGACGTTTTTTTAAAAATGTTTATTTAGCAAAAAATGGATTAGAAGGTTATCTTACATTTAAAAAAGAGCAAGAAAGTGGTAATATTGATTTAATATTGAGTGATATTAATATGCCAAAAATGAATGGTATTCAATTACTTGAGAAAATAAGAGAAGAAGGTCATTTAGTGCCTGTAATATTTACTACTGCGAGAACAGAAGTTGAATTTTTATTAAAAGCTATTGAGTATAATGTAAATCATTACATTTTAAAACCTATTAATATTCAAGATACTATATCAAAAATTCAAGAGGTTTGTGAAAAAAAATATTATCAACATTTAGTTAAACAAAAACAAATTGAATTAGAACAATATTCAAATATATTAGATAATGTTGCTGTTGTTTTTAAATTAAATCCTGATAAAAAAATCACTTTTATGAATTCATTGTTACTTGAATCTTTTGGTATGAAAGAAGAAGATGTTTTAAATAAACATATTAACTCTTTATTACATAAAGAGTTTGATCCTAATTTCATCAATGAAGTTTGGGATGTAGTTAAAAAAGGAAAGAGTTGGCACGGAAATATTAAATTTGTAAATTCAAAAGAAAAAGAATTTTATATTAATTCTACATTTTTTCAAATAATTTCTGATACGGGGTTTGAATATGTTAATATTGGATTTGAATCAACTAAAGAGGTTAAAGAAAAAAGAGAATTCCAAAAGAAAGTTATTGAAAAATTAAAAAATTCAAATATTGAATCTTCAAAAGTAAAATCTGAAATAAATACTCAAAAAAAGTATATTGAACAGTTAAATAATGTAATAATAAAACTTAAAGCACAAATACATACAGAAAAAGAAAAAAGATTAAGTAATGCAGGTCAATTAGATCATCTTGAAAAAGAGTTATCAGGTAACAGTGATAGAATTGAGTCGATGTTAGTTGTTAAAAATAGAGAAATAAAAACTTATCAAGATTCAATGGATAATTTAAAAAAAGATATGACTTTACTTAATAAACATTATAAAAAATTAGAAACTGAGTTAATGAATGCTCATGAGGAAATTGAAGATTTTGAAAGAGAGATTTCAAGAAAAGATAAAAGAATAGGAACGCTTTCTGATCTTTTAGATGAAAGAGAAACTATATTAAAAAGAATTAATCCTGATTTAGTTTAGTACTATTTAAATAGTTTTATATTCTTTATTTAAAATGTAAACTCATAATTTTATTTAGAGTTTACATTTGATTTGTGTTTATTTAATTTCTACACCATATTTATTTAAGATGTTAACCCATACTACTTTATTTCCATTTGCATCAAAAACTGAAGGTGTTCCTCTAACCCCAATTTTTTTAGCAATCTCTATTTGAGTATTTAAATGATTCTTTAATTTTTCTAATTGACCTTTTTCATATTTTCTTTCTTTAAAAGATTTAGTATTTGCATCCGTATTTAACATTGCATATTTTTTATCTTCATAAGTTTTTTGACTCATAACGTAAAGAGAAATATCTTCTGCATTTTTATGAAAATCTAAAGGAAAATAAAAAACTCTAATTTTTACTTTGTCTTCAATTTTTGGAAAATGCTTTTCGAAATTTTTACAATAAGGACATTCTGGATCTGTAAATAATACATATTCGTCTTTTCCTGTACCAAATGTAAATGCTTCTTTTCCTAAAGTTGAAGTTAAATCAACAGGGACTTCTAATGGTTGACCATTTTTAGTGCTAATTACATCTCCAGCAATTAAATATTTTTTATCTTTTGTTAAAAATATTTTATCGCTTTTACCTTGTACTTCTACATTAAGAAGATATACACTTCCTACATTGTAAGCTTTTAATACTTTTACTTGTGCGTTTTTAAATAATACAAGGTTTTGCATTTCTTTAATTTCATCTTTTGAGACATTTTCTACTGCATGTAGTGATGAAAGTAATGCAAGTGACATTAAAATACTCTTAATTAATTTAAACATTCTTTTTCCTATTTTTAAGTTTTGAGTATCATACAGTTTTTTTGTTTAGTTATCGTGTAGATATTGTAAGATTTAGAATTTTTATATAATTTAAACTTATCTTTATCAATTTAAATTTTTACATTACATTTATTATTCCCTGTAACTTCAACATATGTTTCTACATAGTCAATACTCCATTTATACATCTCTTCTAATACAGGTTTTAACTTTTTACCTGATTCTGAAAGTGAATTTACTACTTTAGGTGGAACTTCTGCAAAGACCTCTCTATTTATAATATTTTTCTTTTCAAGTTTTTTTAGTTTTACTGTTAATGTTTATAGTAATGGATAAAACATTTAGTGAAGCAATGGACTATAGACATGCTTGTAAAACAAAGGATTTGAAAAAGATAAGTTAGAAATAATATTAGACCTAGATACTTCAAAATATCAAGTAGCTTTATTTTTACCTCTTTGGATATAGAATAAATGAGCAATCTTCACAACTAAGGGAAAAACTTGAAGATATAGTTAATTTTATAGACTAAACTTTTATAAATCTATTTAAAAAAGTCAAAATGAAAAGATTTTATTTTGGCTTAAGTTTCAATTCATTCCTATGCTTTTTAATATGCAATTAGTAAAAAATGAGAAAGTTTATTGTTGGTAAATAGTAAAAAAACTACTATGAAAACATCTAAAGTAATCTATTTAAATTAAATTTTTCTCTACTTATAAACTCTTATGCTATAATTCGAAATAATAAACAAAAAGGTTCTAGAAATAATGGATATGTCACAAATAAAGACACAAAAATTTATAATAAAATTTTTCCCAGAAATTATGATAAAAGGTTCATCTGCAAAAAAACAGATGGTAGGTCAACTTTATAATAACATTCAAACAATTTTAAAAAAGATTTCAGAAGATATAAATATAAAAAAATTCTCGGATAAAATAGAAGTAGTTTGTTCAATAGAAGTAATTACAGAAGTGAGAATTAAACTTTTAGATACACCAGGCATTGAGTTAGTACTTGAAGCATTGCAGTTTGATGATATGAAAACATTAGATGACATAAAAGTTAAAGTAAATGAGATGATGGCTAAAAATATAATAGGTAAAACTTTTGTTGTAAGAGCTAAAAGAACGGGTACTCATGAATTTAAATCTACAAATATCGAGCAAACTGTTGGCGGATATATGTTAAGTAGAAATGAAAATTGTTCTGTTGATTTACATAATCCAGAAGTTACTATTAGAGTTGAGTTAATAAATAATCAGCTTAATATTATTACTCAAAGATATAAAGGTCTTTCAGGTTTTCCTTTAGGTTCTCAAGGTGATATACTATCTTTAATGTCAGGTGGTTTTGATTCAACTGTTGCATCATACTTAACAATGAAAAGAGGGCTTAAAACTCATTTTATTTTCTTTAACTTAGGTGGCGTAGCACATGAAATTGGTGTAAAACAAGTAGCACTTTATTTATGGAATAAATTTGGTTCTTCTCATAAAGTTACATTTACTTCCGTTCCTTTTGATGATGTAGTTACTGAAATATTTAAATCAACTGGTGAATCTTATATGGGAGTAACTTTAAAAAGATTAATGCTAATAGCTTCTGAAAAAATTGCAAATGATATGGGTATTGATGCTCTTTTAACAGGAGAAAGTGTAGCCCAAGTTTCAAGTCAAACACTTAGGAATTTGGCATTAATAGATAAAGCAACTGAAAAACTTGTAATTCGTCCTCTTGCAACTATGAATAAGCCTGATATTATTAATATTGCAAATGAAATAGGTACAAGAAGATTTGCAGATAATATGCCAGAATATTGTGGTGTAATCTCTAAAAATCCTGTAATTCATGGTTCATATAATAGAATGGAAAAAGAGGCTAGTAGATTTGATTATTCTATTTTAGATAAAGCTGTTGAGGATTCTATAACTATTGGTATTCATGAAATAGTAGATGATATAAATAAAGATATAGGTCAGATTGAGATTATAAATGATATTTCTAGTGGAGAATATACTATAATTGATATTAGACAAAGTGATGATTGTATTGAAACTGTATGTGAGACACTAAAAATACCATTTTATAAATTAAAAAATGAGTTTAAAAAACTTCCACAACATAAAGAGTATCTTTTTTATTGTGAAAAAGGAATATTAAGTCAGCTGCATGCTCAATATTTAATAGATTCTGAAAATTATAAAAATATTAGAGTTTATAGACCTTAATTCTAAGTTGTAGAAAAATATATTTTTACTTTTTTTAATATGATATAATCATAAATATTTTTTTAGGAGAATTTAATGATAAAAATATCAGATAGAAAAATTAGTCTATTCCCTAGGTTTGTTACAATTTTGTCAATTCCTTTAGCACTTTTTGTAATGCTTTCTTTGGGATATTTAGGACTAATTCCTTTAAAGGTTGAAACCCACTCAATTATAATAGTTTTTCTAATATTAATAATTTTCATGTTTTTTATTATTCATAATGCTTGGTATTCTTTTTCTCATTTTAGAAATAATATTGATAAAGTAGTTAATAATATAGAAGAATATCTTAGTTCAAATGAATTAGAAATAGCAAATAAAAAGAAATCATTTGGAAATATAAATCCATTTTTTGAAAATCATTTTAGGAATATAAGAAATGACAACTTCGCAAGTGTTGCCTCTTCTATTTTTCCTACACTAGGAATATTAGGTACATTTACAGCAATTGCAATATCAATGCCTAATTTTTCTGTTGAATCTAAAGCAGCTTTAGAAAATGAAATAACAATACTTTTAAGTGGTATTGGAACAGCATTTTATGCCTCTATTTACGGTATTTTTTTATCTATTTGGTGGGTGTTTTTTGAAAAAAGAGGATTAACTAAAATAGAAAAAGATATAGATATCATTCAAAATGATTATAAAGATAAGTTATGGGAAAAAGAAGAACTAGAGTGTTTTTTATTAATACAAAATAGACAAGAAAATGATAATCTATTAAAAAATCTTCAAACTGTTATTACTCCTGAGTTCATATATAAACTTGATAAGGTTGCCCAAGATAAAATAGATTTAATAGAAAAACTTGATATCAAACATGAACATATTGAGAAAGAACTAATAAATAAATATAAAAATATAACTGAACTTTTTGATAACACAATTACTAAACAAAATGAACTACTGCTTGATTTTAAAAAGTTAAATAGTCTAATATCTAATACTAGTACATTACTTTCAAATTCTGTTATAGCGCAAGATTCTCACTCAAAAGCAATAAAATCTGAGGTTTATTCAGTTTTGTCTTCTTTTGAGCTAGTATCAAGTGATTTAAAGCAATTAGGTAAAACTTTAATTAATAATAAAATTGATGAAAGTAAAGTGAATGAAGACAAATAAAAATGGTGAAACTAATTTTTGGATATCATATGCAGATTTAATGGCAGGATTGCTATTTGTTTTTATCTTGCTTATTGGTGCAATTATTGTTAAATATTCTTTGCTTCAAAGTGAATCTAAATTATTAGAAAAAACTTTAGAGAATGAAAAAATTGCATTAGAAAAGAACAAAAAAGAGTTAGAAGAAAAAGAGTTAAAAATTAAAAACACTGTTTATAACTTACAAGTAACTAAGAATGATTTAAACAATGTCAAAGATGAATATAAAGATAAAATTAAAGAGTTAAAAAATAGTTTGATTGAAAATGAACAACTAAAAATAGAACTAAAAAATAAAAAAGATATTATAAAAAATCAGAATACTAAATTAAATGATAATAAAAATAAACTATTACTTTTTAGTACTAGTAAAAAAGAGTTAGAATCTAAACTTCAAGAGCTATTAGTTGAGAAAAAAATACTAGATAAAGATATTGATGATTTAAATAAAGATTTAAAGACAAAAGATGAAAAGATATCATTTTTTATAAATGAAAAAGAAGTATTTAAAAATGAAATTAATCAATTAAATTTAAAAAAAGATAATTTATCATTAATTGTAGGAAAATTAAATGAAAATTTAAAAACAAAAAATGAAAAATTATCTAAATTAGCAGAAGATGTTTTAATAAAAGAAAAATTAATATTAAACTTTAAAGAAAAAAATATTTTATTAGATGATGAAATAAAAGTTTTATCTACTAAATTAGAAAAAACAAAAAACAATCATAATATATTAAAAAAAGATTTACAATCAACAAAAATTAAAATTAAAAATTTAACAGGTTTAAAAATAAAAGTAATTACTTTATTAAAAAATAAACTTGGTAAAAATATGGAAATTGATCCTAATAATGGTGCCATAAGATTATCATCTTCAATTTTATTTGATGAAGGAGAATATGAATTAAAAGAAAGTTCAAGACTCTCTTTAAAAAATGCAATATATGATTATTTTTATACTATTTTAGAAAATGAAGAGATTAATAAACATATTGATAAAATAATAATTGAAGGACATACTAATTCAAAAGGTACATTTCTTTTTAATTTAGAATTATCGCAAAAAAGAGCATATTCAGTTATGCAATTTTTACTCTCTTTAGACTTTAAGAGTAAAGAAGAGTTAAAAGAACTAATTGTTGCAAGTGGACGTTCATTTTTAGATCCAATTTATAAACCTGACGGAACTGAAGACCCAGAAGAATCAAGAAGAATTGAAATAAAATTTAGTCTTAAAAATGAAGAATCTATAAGAGAAATTGCTAATATTTTAGAATAACTTTTATAATTTGAATTTACAACTACAAAATATATAACAAGTTATCAAATACTTATTTAATAGTAATATCTAAATAAAACTTATCATAATTACAATTATAGTTTTATTTAGATATAATCGCGATAGAATAAATAATATATATTACATAATACGGAGATTAAAAATAATGGTTCAAACTGTAAACCTTAAAAAAGCTTTTGGTCCAAGAGTTCTATTTCAAGATATAAATATAAAACTAGATACAGGGAAAAGATATGGTCTTATTGGTGCAAATGGCGCTGGTAAAACTACTTTCTTAAAAATACTATCAGGTATTGAAGATGCAACTGAAGGTGAAGTACAAATACAAAATGGTAAAAAAGTTGGTACTTTAGGACAAAACCAATTTGAATTTGAGAATTATTCAATTTTTGATACTGTTCTTTTAGGAAATAAGAGACTTTATGATGCAATTAAACAAAAAGAACTACTGTATATGGAAGAGTATACAGATGAAGTTGGTGATAAACTTGGTGAGTTAGAAATTATTTGCTGTGAAGAAGATCCAACTTATGAGTATGATATAAAAATCACTAAAATTTTAGAGGATTTAGGTTTCCCTTCATCTCAACATAGTGATTTGATGTCTACAATAACAGGTGGAGATAAATTTAAAGTTTTACTTGCACAAGTTTTATATCCAAAACCTGATGTATTATTTTTAGATGAGCCTACAAATAACCTTGATATTGTTACTATTGGTTGGTTGGAGAATCAATTACAACATCATGATGGTACTATGGTAGTTATTTCACATGATAGACACTTCTTAAATGCTGTTTGTACAAATATACTAGATGTTGACTTCAAACAAATTAGAGAATTCTCTGGTAATTATGATGATTGGTACATAGCTTCTACTGTAATTGCTAAACAAAATGAAAAAGACATGAGTAAAAGACTTAAAGAAAAAGATGAACTAGAAAAGTTTATCGCAAGATTTTCTGCAAATGCTTCTAAAGCAAAACAAGCTACTTCAAGACAAAAACAACTTGATAAGTTAGATGTTGGAGCTATTCAAGTATCAAGTAGAAGAGATCCTTCTATTATATTTAAGCAAAAAAGAGAAGTTGGTAAAGAATTATTAATTGTTAAAAATATTTCAAAATCATTTGAGGGTGAAACTGTTTTAAATGATATTTCTATTTCAGTTGAAAAAGATGATAAAATTGCATTAATTGGACCAAATGGTATTGGTAAAACTACACTTTGTGAAGTTTTAGTTGAAAATATAAAACCTGATGAAGGAAGTGTTCATTGGGGTGCTACTATTCAAAATGGATATTTTCCTCAAAATGCTACTGATTTAATTGATGGAGATATGACTTTATATGATTGGTTAAGAGGTTTTGATAGAAACGCTGATATTTCTGAAATTAGAAACTGCTTAGGTAGAATGCTATTTAATGGAACTGAGCAAGAAAAACAAGTTAAGTCTTGTTCTGGTGGAGAAAAACATAGAATGATGTTATCTAAAATTATGTTAGAACAGCCAAATTTTATGGTTTTAGATGAGCCTACTAATCATCTTGATTTAGAAGCAATTATTGCACTTGGTGAAGGATTATTAGCATATCCAGGTTCTGTAGTTTGTGTATCGCATGATAGAGAGCTACTTGATGCTTACGCCAACCGAATTATTGAAATTCAAGAAGATGGATCGATTGTAGATTTTAAAGGTTCTTACGAAGATTATTTAGAATCTAAAGAAGCATAATATTTATAAGAAGTAAATTTTATTTACTTCTTATATTCTTTTTTATAAAATTTTTTTTAATTCTTCACCAATTTTAGAAGGATTAATTACAACATTTACTCCTGCTCTTTTTAACGCATCCATTTTATCTTTTGCACTTCCACTATTCCCACTTATAATAGCTCCTGCATGACCCATTCTTTTTCCTTTTGGTGCCGTTTGTCCAGCAATAAAAGCTACAATTGGCTTTTTAATGTTATTTTTTATAAAAGATGCAGCTTGTATTTCTAAGTCTCCTCCAATTTCACCAATTAGTACTATAGCTTTTGTTTGTATATCATTTTCAAACTCTTTGAGTAGTTCTATAAAAGATAATCCAATAATAGGATCTCCTCCAATGCCAACTGCTGTTGAGACTCCAAATCCTGCTTCAGAAATTTGATATGATGCTTCATAGGTTAATGTACCTGACTTTGATATAACACCAACTTCTCCTTTTTTAAAAATACTACCTGGCATTATCCCTAGTTTACATTCATTTGAAGTTATAATTCCAGGTGAATTTGGACCAATTAAAATCATATTTTTTTTATTTGCATAGAGTTTTGCTTTTTGTATATCTTTAACAGGAGCACCTTCTGTTATAACAATAGCTAATTTTATATTATTACTTGCAGCTTCAATAATTGCATCTGATACAAATTTTGGGGGTACAAATATCAAAGTAACAGTTGCTTCTACATTTTCTAAAGCTTGTTTAACTGTATCAAACACAGGAAGTCCTAGATGCTTACTTCCTCCTTTATTTGGAGTTATTCCAGCAACAATGTTTGTACCATATTCAAGGCACTGTTTTGAATGAAATGTACCTTCTTTACCTGTAAAACCCTGTACAATTACTTTTGTATCTTTATTTACTAAAATAGACATAAGTTTTCCTTTAGAGTTTTATTGATAATTCTACAGCTTTCTTTGCTCCATCTTCTAAGTTTGAGGCAACTATAATATTTTCAATATTTGAATTTTTTAAAAGCTCTTTTGCTTCTTGTGCATTTGTTCCATTTAATCTAACAACAACAGGAACATTAATATTTACATTTTTTGTAGCTTCTATAATACCATTTGCAATACGATCACATCTTACTATTCCACCAAATATATTTACAAAAATTGATTTAATTTTTTTATTTCTTAGTATTATTTCAAAGCCTTTAGCAACAGTACTTGCTTTAGCTCCTCCACCAACATCTAAAAAGTTAGCGACATTTCCTCCTACATGTTTAATAATATCCATTGTAGCCATTGCAAGACCTGCACCATTTACCATACAACCAACATTTCCATCCAGTTGTACGTAACTTAATCCATACTCTTTAGCTTCACTTTCATTTTTATTTTCTTCATGAAGGTCTCTCATATCTTCAATATCATGATGTCTATATAAGGCACTGTCATCTAAGCCCATTTTTCCATCAAGTGCTATATAATTTCCATTTTTGGATTTTACTAGAGGGTTTACTTCTATTAATTCTGCATCATCTTCGTTATATATTTTATATAAAGTTTTTGCAAATTTAATAAATCTAGGGATATCATCTTTAGGAAGATTTAATTTATTTGCTAAATCTATACCTTGAAAATCTTTAAAACCAATTTCTGTATCAATAGGAATTTTTATAATATATTCCGGAGACTCTTTTGAAATTTTTTCAATATCCATTCCACCTTTAGAGGAAGCTATAATTATTGGCGTTTCAAGTGCTCTATCAAGAGCAATAGCTAAATATAATTCATATTCAATATCAACTGCTTTTTCTATATATACTTTTTCAATAATCTTTCCTTCTGGTCCAGTTTGATTAGTTATAAGTTTCATACCTATCATATTTTTAGTTATTTTTTCAACATCTTTTAATGATTTGGCAATCTTTACACCTCCAGCTAATCCTCTACCTCCTGAATGTATTTGTGCTTTAATAACCCACATCTTACCACCTAAATCAATAGCTTGATCAATGGAATTTTTATAATTAGTTAAAATTACACCTTTGGGTATTGGAAGATTATATTCTTTAAAGATTTGTTTTACTTGATATTCATGAATATTCATCATTTACTCCTTAGAATAATTTGAATAAAATAAAAAAAGATATATATTTATATATTAAAGATTATACAGTAAATATGTGTATAGTTTATAAGAAATGATATTAAATAATTTTATAAAGTTATATTAAATAAGAATCTAAAGATTCTTATTCAATATGGGTTAATGATCTTGAGTGAACTCTAGCTTCTTTTCTTCTTATTGCATCGTTATATCTTCGTTTATCATCTTCTGTTATTAACTCTAGTTTAGGTACAGGGTGTGGTTTACCATTTTCATCCATACCAATCATTGTAAAATAACAAACATTAGTATGTTTTGTAGATCTATCTTTTACGTCTTCAGAAATTACTTTTATACCAATTTCCATTGAAGTTCTACCTGTATAATTTACCGACGCAAAAAAAGTAACTAACGAACCTACTTTTATTGGATTTTTAAACAAAACCATATCAACTGATAAAGTAACGGCATATAATCCTGTATATCTAGCAGCACATGCATATGCAACATGGTCTAACATTTTTAAAATCTCTCCCCCATGTACGTTAGTACCAGAAAAATTTGATTTATCAGGAGTCATTAACATTGTCATTGTTAAAGATTTGTCTCTTTTAGAATTTTCTTCCCTCATATTCATTACCTTTATTTTTTTTTTAAACCTTATAAATAATTATAAAGAAATAAATAATAAATTCTAAGTTTATCATTACATTTTACTTATAATATCTTGAAAGTATATAAAAAGGTAACATATTTAAGTAATAATAAATTTTTTAAAAATAAAAACAAGAGTGATGATTATAAGTTTTTTTTATAAGTTGCAATAAAAACTAGTGATTAAAAGTTAATTTTTTTAAAAATAAAATAAGAAAAAGAATTCAATATAGAATTCTTTTTCTAAAGTTTTATAAGAAGAGACCTGCTATTGCAGCACTCATTAAGTTTGATAATGAACCACCAAGAACTGCTATAATTCCAAACTTTGCAATTTCTGCTCTTCTTGAAGGAACTAATGCTCCTAATCCACCAAGTAACACAGCAATAGAAGATAAATTTGCAAATCCACATAAAGCAAAACTTAAAATTGCTCTTGTATGTTCTGATAATTCAGTCATACCACTTTTTACAATATTCTCAGGAAAGTATTTTACTAACTCACTATAAGCTACAAATTCATTTACAATTAGTTTTTGTCCAAGAATTCCACCTGCAATAGAAGCTTCAGCCCAAGGAACACCTATAAGCCAAGCAACTGGTGCTAATATAAATCCAAAAATTGATTGTAAAGATAACTTTGGTAATTCTAAACTAAACATAGAATTAATTCCGTCTCCAGCTAAACCTAAGATTCCATCAAAAAGAGCTATTAAAGAGATGAAGGCAATTAACATTGCAGCAACGTTAATTGCAAGTTTCATACCACTTGATGCTCCTTCTGCCGCTGCATCTAAAACATTTTCATTTTGTGATTTCATATCTATATCAATTTGTTCTTCAAATTTTTCAGTCTCAGGTACTAATATCTTAGCAAAAAGTAGTCCACCAGGAGCCGCCATAAATGAAGCTGCAATTAAATATTCCATTGGTATACCCATTTGGTAATAACCTGCTAACACAGCGCCAGCTACTGATGCTAAACCACCAACCATAACTGCAAAAAACTCAGAACTTGTCATTTTTGCTAAATAGGGTTTTACTAAAAGAGGGGCTTCTGTTTGACCTACAAAGATATTCGCAGCTGCTGACATAGATTCAGCTTTAGAAGTACCAAGTAATTTATGAAGTCCTCCACCTATTGTTTTAACAAAAATTTGCATTACTCCTATATAGTATAAAACTGAAATAAAAGCTGCAAAAAATATAATAAAAGCTAAAACATTAACCGCAAAAATAAACCCAATTTTAAATGTAGCTAAAGGTCCTAATACAAATGATATTCCATTATTTGCAAATGATAATACCCATTGTACACCTGTACTTAAGATACTTAACATCTCTTTTCCAATTGGAAACATTAAAACAAATGCACCAAGTGCTATTTGTAAAATAAAAGCACCTATTACAGTTCTTTTATTTATCGCTTTTCTATTTTTTGAAAATACTACCGCTATAGCAATCAAAAAACTCATACCTACTAAACCAATCATGTCGTCCCCTCTATTTGTAACTTACACAAATTAATTTTTAAATATTTATTAAATTAAAATTTCATTTTATTGAAATTATATAATATTATGTGGCACAATATTATCTAATAATTCTTTCACTTTATCTTTTATTTAAACTATAATTACTATACTATCTTAAAAAAATTAGGATTTATGTGGATAATTTATCAAAATATATAGATCATACTTTATTAGCACAAGATGCAAATATTGATATGATAAAAAAATTATGTGAAGAGGCAATTGAAAATAACTTTTATTGTGTTTGTGTTAACTCTTGCTTTATTATGGATGTAAAAAAATTCCTAAAAAATAGTAAGGTAAAAACATGTAGTGTAGTTGGTTTCCCATTAGGGGCAATGAGCACTAAGGCAAAGGCATTTGAAGCACAGGTTGCTATTGAAGATGGTGCCGATGAAATTGATATGGTAATAAATGTTGGATGGTTAAAATCAGGAAAGTTTGAGCTTGTAAAAAAAGATATTTTAGAATTAAAAGCAATATGTAAAGATGTAGTATTAAAAGTTATACTAGAAACTGCACTTTTAAAAGAAGAAGAAATTGTAAAAGTATGTAATATATCAAAAGATGCTAGAGTAGAATTTGTAAAAACATCTACAGGTTTCTCAAAAAGAGGAGCAAGTTTAGAAGATGTTTTACTGATGAAAAGTGTAGTCAATGATTCTGTTCAAATAAAAGCTTCTGGTGGTATTAGAAGCTATGAAACAGCTATTAAAATGATTGAATCTGGTGCAAGTAGATTAGGTACTAGCTCTGGTATTGCAATTATTAATAAATCTAATACAAGTAAGGATTATTAAATGAAAAGAGTTATTTGGTTAGTAATGGATTCATTTGGTATTGGAAATGCATCAGATGCAAAAGAATTTGGTGATCAAGGGGCTGATACTTTTGGAAATATATCAAAACATTATACTTTAGATATTCCAAATATGACATCTTTAGGTTTATTAAAAGCTTATGAGATAAATAATAAATGTACATTAGAACTTAAAAACAAAAACTCTACTATTAAAGGTAGTTTTTGGGGAGCTTCAAAGGAGGCTTCTTCTGGTAAGGATACACTATCTGGACATTGGGAAATGGCTGGTGTGTTATCTAATCTTAAAATGAAATATTATGAAAAAAAGATACCAGTATTTCCAGATGACCTTGTCAATGAAATCTTAGAAAAAGGAAACATTGATGGTATTTTGGGAAATAGGCATGCTAGTGGAATTGAAATTATTGAATCTTTAGGTGAAGAACATTTACAAACTAATAAACCAATCTTTTATACGAGTGTAGATTCAGTTATTCAAATTGCTGTTCATGAAGAATCATTTGGATTAGAAAAACTTTATAAATTATGTGAAACTGTAAGAGAAATATCAAATAAATATAGTCTAGGTAGAGTTATTGCACGACCATTTAAAGGAGATAAAGTAAGTGGTTTTACTAGAACAAAAAATAGAAAAGATTATTCTTTAAGAGCTAGTGGTAAAACAGTTTTAGAGTATGCTATAGATAATCAAAAAGAAGTTATAGGAATTGGGAAGATATATGATATTTTTGGTGGTTATGGTATTAGTAAAAAATGTTTAGCTTATGGTTTAGATGGTTTAACGAACGAGACATTAAATCAAATGAATAATCTAAATTCTGATGGTATTATATATACTAATTTTGTTGATTTTGATATGGAATGGGGACATAGAAGAGATATAAAAGGCTATGCAAAAGGACTAGAGTATTTTGATAAAAGATTAGGTGAAATTATTAAAGAATTAAAAGATGAAGATCTTTTAATAATAACTGCCGATCATGGTTGTGATCCAACATTTGAAGGAACTGATCATACACGAGAAAATGTCCCAGTATTTGGAATGTTGAAAGATTCAAATATTAATGAAATAGGTATTAGAAATACATTTGCTGATATGGCATCAAGTATTGAAGAACATTTATCTTTACCTAATTCAAATGTAGGTAAGTCTTTCTTAAATAAATAATATTTTTGCTTGAGTTTAAAACTCAAGCAAAAAAGTAATTATAATACAGATTCTAGTGCTATATTAATCATATCAGAGAAAGTTGTTTGTCTTTGCTGCGCCGAAGTTAATTCACCTGTAATTAAATGATCAGATATACTTAAAATACAAGCTGCATTTTTCCCCGTTGCTTTTGCATTAGTGAAAAGTCCAGTTGATTCCATCTCAACACATTTTGCTTGTGTAACTTTAATTGTCTCATCTAAAGGTCTTGCTGAATAAAATACATCTGAAGAATGAATTCTTGCTTCATGAAGTTTAATATCTAATGAATTAGCTGCAGCTCTTAATTTATCATTAATACTATTACTTGAGTATGTTACATGAGTATCTTCATTTAAAACTAATTTAGGAAATGCCGTAGAATCACTATAAGATTCAGTTGCAAGCACAACATCATAAACTTTTAAATCACTTGAATAAGCACCAGCTGATCCAACTCTAATTATTGTGTCTACGTCGTAAAATTTATATAATTCATATGAATAAATACCAATTGATGGTACTCCCATTCCAGAACCACAAACTGAGATTCTTTTACCTTTATATTCACCTGTAAACATTAGCATATTTCTAACACCATTGACTTGTTTAACATTTTCCAAAAAGTTTTCTGCAATAAACTTTGCTCTTAATGGATCTCCTGGCATAAGTACAATGTCAGCAATGTCATCTTTTTTAGCTTCTATATGTGGTGTCATAACACGCTCCTATATATTTTAAATAACCCAAATTATATTGAAAAATGAGTAATAATCTGTTTAAATTAAGAGTTTAAGAAACCATTTTTAAGGTAGCTTTTTAATTTAGAAATAATCATATTAACTGCAATCTTATTTTCACCACCTCTAGGAATTATAATATCAGCATATCTTTTAGATGGCTCACAAAACTCTAGATACATCGGTTTAACACTTTCTAAATATTGTTTCTTTACGCAATCAAATGTTCTTGCTCTTTCATTAATATCTCTCTCAATTCTTCTTAATAACATCTCATCTGAATCCGTATCAACAAAGATTTTTATATCTAACATTTTTCTTATTTCAGGAATTGCTAAAATAAGAATACCTTCAATGATTACAATTTTTGATGGTTTGATTTCAACTATCTTCTTATCTCTTAAATGTGTTTTAAAATTATAGATAGGTCTTTGTATTCCCTTTTTGTTTTTTAAATCAGTTAAATGTTTTTCTATTAATTCAAATTCTATAGAATTAGGATGGTCAAAATTTATTTTGGCTCTTTGTTCTATCGTGGTATTTTTTAATTCTCTATAATAGGCATCTTGTTCAATTAATATTGCATCTTCTTTATTAAAAGCTTTTATTAAATTACGTGCAACAGTAGTCTTTCCAGATCCACTTCCTCCCGCTACTCCTACAAATATACAGTTATCCATTTTACTTGGTCCTTAAAATAATTTTAGTTTCTATGATAAACATTATTAAATCATATCTTTCATTTCATTTTCAGTTAAAGTATTAACTCCAAGGCTTACAGCTTTGTCATATTTACTTCCAGCGTCTTCACCATATATTAAATAATCAGTCTTTTTTGATACAGATGAACTTACTTTTGCTCCAAGTGCTTCAAGGTCCTTTTTAATTACACCACGACTTACACTCATAGTTCCTGTTAATACAACAGTAGTTCCTTTAAATGCATTTTCACTAACTTCAACTCTTTGTTCAACTTTTGGAATGATAATTTCAAGCAGTTTTAGAACTAGTTCTTTATTTACTCTCATAAATTCAACAAAAGATTTTGCCATTTGTTCCCCTATGCCATCAAGAGCAATAAGTGAATCTAAATCAATATTTATAATATTTAAGCCGAACTCTAAACATATCTGTTTAGAAGCTACTTCACCAATATGTTCAATCCCAAGTGCATTTATAACTCTATGAAGTTCAGTATTTTTTGTATTTGTAATTGAATTTAGAAGATTATTAATTTTTTTCTCTTTAAAACCCTCTAGGTCTGCTAGACTTTCGTATTTTAAAGTGTATAAATCTAAAATATCATAAATCTTTTTTTCTCTTACGAGTTGTTCTACAATTTTTATACCTAAACCATCTATATTCATACAGTTTTTTGAAGCAAAATAGATTATTGAGTTTGTAACAATACTAGGACAATCTAAGTTTTGACATTTTATTAAAGTTCCTTCATCAAGAAGTTCACTTGAACATTCAGGGCATAAAGTAGGTCGAGAAACTTTTTTTTGTGTTCCATCTCTTCTGTCTTCAAATACTTTAGTGATTTTAGGAATAATATCTCCACTTTTTATAATAATTACTTCATCGTTTATTCTTAAATCTAACCTTTGAATTTCATCATAATTATGTAAACTTGCACGTTCTACTGTTGAACCATCAATTAAAGTTGGTTCAACAATTGCTACAGGTGTTATAACACCTGTACGACCAACTTGTTGAATAATGTTTTTAATCTTTGTTGTTTTTTCAACTGCTGGAAATTTATAAGCACATGAGTATCTTGGAAACTTTACAGTATGTCCTAACTCTTCTTGAGTCTCTAAATCATCAATTTTAATAACCATACCATCAAGCATCATCTCAATACTATCTCTAGAAGCAATAATTTTATGATATAAATCTTCAATACCTTCCACTGTTGTTGTATGAGTTTGCATAGGTGGGTTTACAAAGCCAAGCGAATAGATGTATTGCATCATCTGACTATTTTTATTAAAATCTAAAGAGTTTTCTCCTACACCCCAAACATTAAAGAAAAGTTTTCTTTTTGCAGTAACTTTAGGGTCAAGTTGTCTAAGGCTTCCTGCTGCTGCATTTCTAGGATTTGCAAAAAGTTGTTCACCATTTTTAAGTCTATCATCATTTATTTTTTCAAAATCTGCTTTTTTAATTACTATTTCACCCCTAATTTCTAAAAGTGATTTTTCTTCTATTTTTAAAGGAATAGAGTGTATGGTTTTAACATTATTAGTAACATCTTCACCAATACTTCCATCACCTCTTGTAATAGCTTGTTTTAAGAAACCATTTTCATATATTAGATTAAGTGACGCACCATCAAATTTAGGTTCACAATAAAATTCTAGGTTAGTATTAACTTTTTTTGCTCTATTAATCCAATCTATTAGTTCTTCTGTGTTAAATACATCTTCTTGTGACCACATTCTTGATAGATGAGGGGCTTTAACAAATCCATCAAGTACAAATCCCCCAATTCGCTTATTTGGAGAATTTGGGTGCGATTTTGAAGGATAAGTTTGTTCGTAAGCTAAACATTCCCTACTTAACAAATCATACTCTTCATCAGTTGCAATTGGGTTATCTTGAACATAATAGGCTTTTGCCCACTTAATTAGTAATTCTATTTTTTCATTATATAAATTATCAGTCATATTTTCTTCTTAAATTTTTTTGTATTGTATCCAAATATTAGTTTATTAGAATTTACACACTTATATTTTTTTACAAACTTTTTATATTCATATTATAAAAAATCTATAAGTGCTTTGCTATACTTTAAAAAATTAGTTTAGGGATTAAATTGAAAAAAAAGTTTAATGTAAGAGATTTTGATGAAATACAGTTTATAAATAGTGGAAATGAAACAGAAGAACTGATAAATGCAAAAGAATATTTAAAAGATATTCAGATGACAGTAAATATAGGTGATTTAAATGAGTCACTTTTTACAATTGAAGATATTAATAATATTAAAGAAGAAGAAAAAAGAGTAATTAAAGATTTTAAAGAGTCAATTTTTTCTATTCATAGTTTAAGTTTTTTAGAAAAAGTAAAATTATTAACGTCGTTTGAGGGAATAAATCCAAAAGCTTTACAAGATGCAGATTTTGGGTCAAAAGACAATTTTGCTTATTTAAATCAGAATCTAATAAATCACTGTAAAGAGTTTATTACTGCAATTTGGGATTGTATTTTAATTATTAAAATATCGCATGCAAATAATAGAAAATCAATTTTAGTAGATGAATTAAATGATTTTTTTGAAAATTTAACAAAAATTAAAACTGGAAATTCATCTGCATATATTAAAAAAGATAATAGTCTAGATATGATTTGTGAACTTGTTTTATTTATGCAATATTATATCCCAGATTTTTTTATATTTTTGATAAAATCAAAATCAGTTATATCAAGTTTAAAAAATTTAAAAAGTGTTAATAAAGATTTTACAAATATATTAAAGAAATCTAATAAAATAATGCATAGATTACAAATGTTAGAACAAATAAAAAGTAATAACTATCAACTTTTATTAAAATTGTTAATTGAACAAAAAAACTCTGAAATATAATAGTTTTTTTATAATACTTAATTTAGATATAAATTTTTATGTTTCCTTTTAACAAATATGATTATTTCTTATTTTATATTAATTATTTTTTTTGATAAATGAAAGATAACTTAGATATAATATTAATATATACATGGAGGAATTATGTCTTTTCAAGAAATATTTATATTAGGTTGGAATTTAAACTTTTTAATGTTTATTTTAAATTTTTTTCTAGCTATGAGAGTAATTAGTTATAAAACTAAAGAAGAAATAGAAGAAGAAAATTTACAATTATCACATTTAAAGAAAGAGTTTGATGAATATTATCCTTATAGAAAACATGAAGTTATTATTACATATATTATTCCATTTACAGCATTTTTTAGAATGAGTTTTAGAATCATTGAAATGGCATTCTTTTTTAGTAAAAATGTAGATACTACAATGGTAGATTTTATGATTTATAAATATAAAACTGATATAAATAATGCTAAAAATAAGCTAGATTAATTTTAAAATATTTTTTTACTTATATAAAAACTTTATGTTTTTATATAAGTAATCTTGTTAAAAAACTATTAAATAGTTCTCCATTTAGCAGGTCCTGTTGTATGAATCGAAGTACCTTCTGTGTCAACTGCAACTGTTACTGGCATATCTTTTACTTCAAATTCGTAAATAGCTTCCATTCCCATATCTTCAAAAGCAACAATTTTTGCATCTTTTATTGATTGAGAAATTAAATATGCTGCCCCACCTGTAGCAATAAGATAGGTAGACTTATACTCTTTAATTAAATCAATAGTTGGTTGTTTTCTTTCAGCTTTTCCAATCATACCCATTATTCCTATTTCCATCATATCTTTAGTGAATTTATCCATTCTAGTTGATGTTGTAGGACCAGCAGGGCCAACTTTCTCTTCTCCAACTGGATCAACAGGTCCAACGTAATATATAAACTTGTCTTTTAAATCTACGCCATTAGGTAGTTCTTTACCAGCATTTTTATATTCAACAATTCTTTTATGAGCTGCATCTCTTGCTGTTAAAATTTTACCTGATAATAATAATGTATCTCCTGATTTAAATTGAGAAAGATTTTCTTTTGTTAAATCTTCAATATTAACTTTTTTAATAGTATCCATTGGTAGTTCAATATCTGGCCAAAGGTCTAAATCAGGTTTAGTGAATTTAGCTGGACCATTCCCATTTAATTCAAAATGAATATGTCTAGTGGCAGCACAGTTAGGAATCATAGCTACTGGTAGTGATGCCGCATGACAGGGATAATCTAATATTTTTACGTCAAGTACTGTCGTTAGTCCACCAAGTCCTTGTGCACCAGTACCAATTTTATTAATATCTTCATAAAGTTTTAATCTTAATTCTTCCAAAGCATTTTGAGGTCCTCTTTCTTTAAGTTCATGAATATCAACTTGACCCATTAAAGATTCTTTTGCTAATAACATAGATTTTTCAGGATTTCCACCTATTCCAATACCTAGAATTCCAGGAGGACACCATCCTGCACCCATGTTTCTAGCATTTTCCATAACCCAATCATAAACTGAATCAGATGGATTTAAAACAGTAAATTTAGATTTATTTTCACTTCCTCCACCTTTTGCAGCAACTGTAATATCAATTTTATCTGAATTATCAACACTCATATGAATTACTGCTGGAGTATTGTTTTTAGTGTTTTTTCTTTCACCTGCTGGATCACTTACAATAGAGTATCTTAATGTATTAGATGGATCTTGGTAACCTAATGCAACACCATCATTAATAATATCTTCTAACTCTTTTGTTAATTCTAAATCTGCTTTAAGCCCAACTTTTACAAATACATTAACACTTCCCGTATCTTGACAAAGTGGTCTATGTCCCATTGCACACATTTTAGAATTTATTAAAATTTGTCCAATTGCATTTTTTGCTGCTTCTGATTCTTCTTTTTCATAAGCTGTAACCATACCTTTTACAAAATCTTCTGGATGGTAGTATGAAATATATTGAATAGCATCAGCGATACTTTGTTTTATATCATCTTGTGTTATTTTCCCCATTATTAAACCTTTTGTTTGAATTAAGATTTATTATATCCTAAGTCATATTATGAAATATACAAGAAATTAAGATTAAAGTAGTTAAGAATTTTATTTAAAAAAAGATGTTACCTAGAGACACTAGATAAGATCTTTTTTTAAACTTTCTTGTATAAATGTTTGTAAATCAAATAAAAATAGATTAGAAGTATAGTTTATTGCATATACTAAACCATTTGCATCATTTGTTTTAGATAGTTTTTTATATGAAAAATTTTTAAAATAAACTTTTTTTGTTTTATTATTTATAAGATATACTCGAATTGAAAAGTTAGCATAAGATTTTGTTTTAGAAAATATTTGTTTAAATTCAACTAGTTCACTAATAATATTATAATCATTGTTAACTTTTATATTTGAGCTAGTAATGTATTTATATGAGTTTTGAAGTGTCAAATATTTAGACATTATTTTTTGTAACATTTTGCTAGGTTTATCACTCCAATTATTTAAAGCATACTTTTCTTGTTCAACAAGGTTCTTAGAGTATATAATTTCTCTTGTATTTATACTACTTAACGCTTTTGGTTCATATATTCTAATTGTTTTATCATAATATTTGTTTTTTAATATTCTATTTTCAATTGATAAAGTATAAGTTTTTTTAAATGGAAGTTCTTTTGTTATGCTAATACAGCCACTTAATAGCATACTAATTAACAAAACTAAAAAACTATTATTAAAAATAAATTTATTCATTCTCTTCCTTTTCTCCTGGACCATATTTTATTTTTCTTGTTTTAAATATCATGTCTCCACCACTTTGGCCGAATTCTTCAACTGTTATATCAATTTTATCTAAAGTGTTTTCTAATTGATTTAATACTTTATCTATATCTTGTGATGATACAGCAGTTTTTTGAAGTTCTAATAATAAAGATTTTACATCATCATTTACAATATTTTTAATATCATTACTTAAAATATTCATATTATTAGATAAAGTATCAATTCTTTTTATAGCATTTTTAACATCTTTTTTTATAACTTTCTCTATACTATTTGTCATTGAATCTACATTTTCTAAAGTATTAATTATTGAATTATCTATTAACTTATTTATTTTTATTAACATTTTATTAAAATCCTTTGTAGAACTATTAGTATTATTTAATATTTGATCAACATTATTAATATTTTTATTATTTAAGATTAGCTCAAATTTACTAAGTATAGTTTCTACTTGAGAAGTAATATTATCAGCACTAGTAGTTAATCTATCTAAAAATGATTTTTTTAGAGGTATTATTGCATAGGATTGAGTTACTGGTTCAAGAATTTTAGCTTTCATTGTTCCTCCTGCAATTTCAATAATTTTATTTCCAGTTACACCTTGTGATTGTACAATTGCATAACTATCTATTTTTATAACTTCTGGTTTAGTGATTTTAAGTGTTATTTCTATTTGTTCTAAGTTTTTTGGATCAATTTCAATACTATCAACTACACCAATATTTATTCCTTTATATTCAACAATTGAGTTTTTACTTAATCCTCCAATAGAAGTTTTACTATACAATCTATACTCTTTTGCGTTTATTTCTTTTATATCATATCTAGCTAGCCATAAAATAAATAATATCATTGCAACAGTAAATGTTAGAACGAAAATCCCAACAATTGTGTATCTAGCTTTATTTTCCAATATTGTCCCTTTTAAGTTTTAAGAACTTATTAATTGTAACATCATTTTCTTTTAATGCTTCATCATAAGTACCAACAATAGCTAGTTTGGTGTCATTTATGATACAAAATCTATCTAAAACATTTGTTATAGTATTTAGTTCGTGAGTTATAATTACAACAGTTAAATCTAACATATCTCTTAATTCTAAAATAAGTTCGTCAAAAGCTTTTGCACTAGCAGGATCTAATCCAGAGGTAGGTTCATCTAAAAATAATATCTCTGGATCAAGTGCTAAACTACGAGCTAATGCAACTCTTTTTTTCATACCTCCACTTAACTCTTCAGGATATAGTTTTCCAACATCCCAGTTTAAACCAACCATTTTTAATTTTGTGAGTGCAATATCATCAATTAATTCTTTCGGAAGCTTAGTGTTTTCTTTTAACATAATACCTATATTTTCAATTACATTTAAAGATGAAAATAGGGCGCCAAACTGAAATAAAACTCCCCAGTTTTTTTTAATATAATTTCTTTGTTCCATATTTAAATTTTTTATATCTTTACCTAATATGTTTATTTGACCTTTTTGTATTTGATCAAGCATTACTATTTGTCTTAAAAGTACGCTTTTACCACTACCACTACCTCCTAGAATACCAAATATCTCTCCTTTTTTAACATCAAAAGATATATTATCATGAACAATTTTTTGTTCAAATGATGTATACAAATTTTTAACTTCAATCATTTTAAAATCCTAATTGTATAGATATTAGTGAGATTATGGCATTTATAATTATTAACCAAAAAATAGAATCAACAACTGCTTTTGTTGTATATGTTCCTATATCTGTACCACTTCTTACTTGTAATCCTCTATAACATCCAATAATAGCTATTAATATTCCAAAAAGTGGAGCTTTGAAAATACCTAGTAAAATATGTCTGATTTCAACATATTGATAAATTCTATCAATAAATTGAGTATATGAAATGCCTAAATGGTATTTAGAAATCACCATCTCTCCTAAAAGTGAAGCCATATCAGCAAAAAATACTAGAAGAGGCATTACAATTACCAATGCAATTATTCTTGGAATTATTAAAAATATATCTATTTCAAACCCCATAGTTTTCATTGCACTAATCTCTTCAGTTATTTTCATAGTACCTATTTGTGCAGTATAAGATGAAGCACTACGCCCAGCTACGATAACAGCAGCTAAAAAAGGAGCAATCTCTCTAAACATAGACATAGTAGACATTTCAATTACTATAATTGAAGCTCCAAATTTATTTAGTTGTTCTGCACCTTGATAAGCTGTAACAAATCCAACTAAAAATAAAGCAAGTGCAATAATAGGTATAATTGGTATAGCAGCAATTTCAATTTGATTAATAATTGCTTTAAATCTAATCTTTGAAGGATGAATAACTAAATAAAAAGTAAAACTCAATAATTTACCTAAAAAATTAATAAAACTTATTACATTTTTTTTAGTTTTTATAGTTTCTTTACCAATTTTTTCTATAAATAAAGGTTCTACATCTTCTGTTATCTCTCTATGTATATAGTTTAATTTATAAAGTTTTAACATATTTTTGTGTTTGGCACTTATGTTTTTTAAACTTACTTCAATATTTTTTTCTTTAAATAAATTTAAATATTTTATAATAAGTATTATTCCAGAGGAATCAATTTTATTTAATTTTGAGAAATCAAAAATAACACATTGAGAATATTTATTTTGAGAAAAAAATTTTTTTAATACATAGATTTTTTTTTTTTTTTTTTAAATGCTAT
>JAAETO010000238.1 GCA_024228275.1 Arcobacter sp. | reverse complement strand
TATTTGAAATGAGATTATAAAATATAACTAAGAGAATAGATGATTTTTTATAATTATCTATTAGTTCTAACTTTAAATATAAGGGATTTATTAAGTAAGTTATTTTATTCGTAATAATTATATAAGGTTTAATTGTAGATATTTTTATCATAAATCTTATTAAAGCATTTTTTAAGTATAATGCTTTTCTTTTAATTCAAATATCTAGGTTTTTAATGAGTTCTAATTTAAATAAAATTTCTGTAGTAATAATAGTAAAGAATGGTGAAGCTTATCTTTCAAAAGTATTAGATGCTTTAAATAGTTTTGATGATGTCGTTCTTTATGATAATGGTTCAATTGATAATACAAAAAATATTGCTTTAAAATATTCAAATGTAAATTTAGTTGAAGGTGATTTTTTTGGTTTCGGTCCTACTAAAAATAAAGCAGCTACTTATGCAAAAAATGATTGGATATTATCTTTAGATGCAGATGAAGTTGTAAGTAATGAATTATTGAAGTCTTTAAATTTTATAAATCTCGAAAAAAAAGATATTTATAAAGTCCAAAGACATAATTACTATAAAGATAAAAAAATAAAATATTGTGGTTGGGGAAGAGAAGAAATAGTTAGACTTTATGATAGAAAAATGACTTCTTTTAATGATAATATGGTGCATGAAAAGATCTTATTAAAAGATGATTGTTTAATAAAAGTCATTGATGGAGAACTTAAACACTATCCCTACTCAAGCATTAGTCAGTTTATTCAAAAAGCAGATTCATATTCTAGTATTTTTGCTGAAGAAAAAGTTGGAATGAAAAAAAGTTCTCCTTTTTACGCTTTTACAAACGGTTGTTTTTCATTTTTTAAAACATATATAATAAAAAGAGGTTTTTTAGATGGTTATATTGGTTTAGTTATTTCTGTATCTCATGCAGTTACAAACTTCTATAAATACATTAAACTATATGAGAAAAATATAGATTGATAATCTAATATATGACTTTTAATAATATTAGCTTTAATATCTAATTTAAGATAAAATAAATAATTCGTGTAAAGAATAAAGGGATAATAATTGAGTATAAAATATGAACTAAGTAATGGTTTTAAAAATTTTGAAGATTTTTTATTAAATATAAAAGAGTATTTTTTACAAAATTCATTAACAATTCATAAAGCAAGAAATGAACTTAAAATAATTGAATATAATAATATACAAACAGTAGTAAAAGCTTTTAAAATTCCTAATAGAATAAATCAAATTGTATATGCTTATTTCAGAGATTCAAAGGCTAAAAAATCTTATAAAAATTCTGTTAAATTAGCTAAATTGGGAATAAATACACCTGCTGCTGTTGCTTATATTGAGTTTTATAAAAAGAAATTATTTAAAGAAAGTTTTTTTGTTAGTAAAAAAGTTGATTATTGTTTTACAATTAGAGAACCTCTAATAAACAAAGAATTAGAACATAGAAGTGAAATCATCAGAGAATTTGTGAAGTTTACGTATTCTATTCATAAAAAAAATGTTTATCATAAAGATTATTCAGCAGGTAATATCTTAGTTATAAAAAAAGATGATGGTACTTATGAATTTTCTCTTGTTGATATAAATAGAATGGAATTTAAAGAGATAGATTTAAATTTAGGTTTAGATAATTTTGCTAAATTATGGCTAGATGAAGAAGACTTAGTTTTAATTGCAAGTACTTATGCCAAACTTGCTAAGGTAGATGAAATTAAAGCAATTGATATTTTAAAAGAATCTGATAAAAAGTTAAAAGGTTTTGTTGAGTTTAAAAGAAGAATAAGAGGCAAAAAATATTGAATCTTCTGATAACTAGACATGATAAAATTGGAGATTTTGTACTTACTTTGCCTCTTTTTAAAGCTATAAAAGTACAATATCCAAATACAAAACTCACAGCACTTGTAAGTAAAGTAAATTTTGACTTTGCTGTTAGTATTGATTTTATAGATGATGTTATATTATTTGATAAAGATAATCTTAAACATACAAAAAAAGAGATTATTAAAAAAAAATTTGATGCAAGTATAAGTGCTTATATTGATACAAGTTTAGCTAAACTGCTTTTTTCGTGTGGTATTAAAAAAAGAGTAGCTCCTGCAACAAAAATAGCTCAAATATTTTTTAACAAAAGAGTAAAACAAAGAAGAAGTAAAGTTGAAAAAACAGAATGGCAGTATAATTTAGATTTAGCTATAAAACTTTTTCCTGATATAAATTTAGACTTTACTAAACCTTTATTAAATCTTCATACTAAAAAAGATAAAAAAATAGTTTTTCATCCTGGCTTTGGTGGTAGTAGCGACGGAAATTTATCTTTAGATGATTATTTATCTTTGGCAAGAAGTATTTCTCATACTTCGTTTGAGATTATATTCACCTTCGGACCAGATGATATTAAATCGAAAGAGTATATATCTAAAAACTTAGATTTTGAAGCTAAAATACTTGACTCTAAAATGTCACTTTTTCAATTTTGTAATTTTTTGAGTTCTTGTTACTTATTTGTTAGTACTTCAACTGGTCCTATGCATTTAGCAGGTGCAGTAAATACTAAAACGTTATCTTTTTTTGGAGATTCACTTTTTGCAAGTTCTAAACGATGGGCTAGTATAAATGAAAATAAGAACCAGAATAATTTCATGCTTAATAAAGATTATACGAGTGAAAAATATCTAAAAATAGAAAATAGACTGATAGAGTTAATAAATGAATAAAAAGCCTTTTTTTTGGGATAAATATTCAGATCAACCTTCTGTTATAAAAGATAAAAAATATAAAAAAGATATGAGAAAAAAATATGTCTTTGATTATCTTAAATTATTTTTTACTTCTTTACTTATTTTACCTATATCAATATTATGCATGAAATTTTTTAGGGCTAATGAAAAATTAGAGTATGGTATAGGGGTAAATTTGGATAAGGGAGAGGAACAATATTCGCTTGTAAAAGAGTTAGGTGTAAAATATTTATTGATACGTATTCCTCTTTGGGAAATAGAAAAAATTGATGAGTATGTAGAATTCTCAAAAAAATTTATAGAAGAAGATAAAGAGATCAAGATACTTTTGAATATTATGCAAGACAGAGAGCATATTGATGATGAAGAATTATTAAAAAAAGATATAAAAACAGTTTTTTCTAAATTTGAATTTTTTGTAGATGAGTTTCAAATAGGAACTACAATAAACAGAGCAAAATGGGGATTTTTTAGTGTAGTAGAGTACTTGAAATTTTATAAAATAGTTCAAGATATAAGAGATGAGTCTTTTTCAAATTTGAAGCTTATAGGCCCTAGTGTTATAGACTTTGAATATTATTATACTGCTAGAGCATTGTTTAATGCACATAAGATAAAATATGATGTACATTCAAGTTTGCTGTATGTAGATAGAAGAGGGAGCCCATATAATACTCAATATGGTATATTTGATACAAAAAATAAAGTTGATTTATTATACTCTTTAAACAAACTATCTTGGAAAAGCTCAAATGATATTTATATTACTGAAGTAAACTGGCCAATATCAAATACAGCACCTTATGCTCCTACAAGTGAGCATGAATGTATTTGTGAAGAAGATTATAAAAAATTCATGCTTGAATATCATGATATTATTAGAAAAACAAAAAAAATAAAAAGAGTTTATTGGCATCAATTAATAGCGCCTGGATATGGATTAGTTGATAATAGAGATGGAAACTCAAGAAAAATGCCTGCTTTTTTTATGTATAAAAAGATGATAAATGATTAGAAGTATATTTATTGAGATACCTACTTGGTTAGGAGATGCTATTATGACTACTCCTGCAATTGAAAATATACAAAAAGAGTATCCAAAAGCTAAGATTATATTATTAGGATCTTTTGTTTCAACTCAAGCTTTAGGAAAAATTCCAAACGTACAAAAAGTTATAGTTGATGATAGTAAAAAAAGTGGCAATAGGTATTTAAATCTAATTAAATTAGCAAAAGAAGTTGGAAAAGTTGATTTAGCTATATCTTTTAGAAAAAGTTTTTCTTCAAAGTTTATGATGTTTTTTATAAAAGCCAAACAAAAATATTCATACAAAAGATTTACAAAGGAAGAGATTCATCAAGCAATAAGATATAACGATTTTGTAAATAGAAGTTTAAAAGTAGCTAATAATACAGAAGATTTAAAATTATACTTTACAGCTTATAAGTATAAAAACAAAACTATGGGAATTAATCCAGGTGCAACCTACGGTAGTGCAAAAAGATGGTATCCAGAAGAGTTTGCAAAAGTGGCAATCAAAATGTCAAAAACTCATGATATAGTTATTTTTGGTGGTCCTAGTGAGAGTGATATTGCAGGTGACATTGAAAATATTTTAAAGCAAAATGGCATTATAAATTATGAAAATCTAGCTTCAAAAACTACTATACCAATGCTAATAGAAAAAATTGCAGGTTTGAATTTGTTTATTACAAATGATAGTGGACCTATGCATGTTGCTGCTGCTTTTAAAATACCTACTATAACAATATTTGGACCTACAAAATTTACTGAGACAAATCAATGGAATAATCCAAATGGTAAAATTATTACAAAAAACTTGGATTGTGCTCCTTGTATGAAAAGAATCTGTCCTTTAAAACATCATAATTGTATGAAACAAATCACTTCAGATGATGTGATAGAGATCATCAGTTTTAACAAATTTTAATAATTTCTTAGGTAATATAAACTTAATTAAATATAACAATATTCTAAATTTGGATATTTTAATTTAAATGAGACAGTTGTCAGACAATCTTTAGATATAATGTCAAAAATTTAACATGAATGGATTTTAATAGTGTATATTTTAGTAACAGGTGGTTCTGGATATATTGGCTCTCATACTTTAACATTATTGCATGAAGCTGGATATGATTTTATAGTGTATGACAATTTATCAAATTCTTCTAGACAAAGTATAAAAGCTGTAGAAAAAATAATAAATAAAGCTGTCATATTTGAAAAAG
>JAAETO010000237.1 GCA_024228275.1 Arcobacter sp. | reverse complement strand
AGATTTATCAGCAATTTGAAGTAAAGTTACTGCAGAATTACCATTTGAAACACCTTGATCAATTGAAGTTGCTTGTGTTCTAAGTTTATCAGCAATTGCTAAACCAGAAGCATCATCTGATGCTTTATTGATTCTTAGACCTGATGATAGTTTAGCTAAAGAATTTGTGATCTTTTTGTTGGTATTATTAGCTGCTTCTTGAGCAGTAATAGACGAAACGTTTGTATTGATTCTCATGATGTTACCTTTACAATTTGTATATTAGATAATATCTAAGCGAACTTTAAACTTTGTTTAATATCATACCACATTCTATATGATTTGTGTAAGAAAATTGGTCAAATATTGCAATATTAGTTATTTTATGCGTTTTTGTTAAACTTTCTAAATCTCTATGAAGAGTTTCAGGGTTACATGAGATATAAATTATATTATTAAAATCTTTTACTAAAGCTCTAGTAGTGTCGTCTAAGCCAGCTCTTGGAGGGTCTACAAATATTGAGTCAAAATTGTATGATTTTAAATCTATATCTTTAAGTCTTCTAAATTCTCTTTTTTCTTGTAAAGCTTCTACAAATTCCTCTGCACTCATTCTTATAAAATCAATATTTCTTATATCATTTAATTCACAGTTTGTTTTTGCAGAATTTATTGATGTCTTTGAAATCTCAGTTGCAAGTACTTTTCTAAACTTTTTACTCATTGGAATTGTAAAGTTTCCACCACCACAATATAACTCACACAAGTCATTTTCACTTTGTTTAATATTATCTAAAACCCACTCTATCATTTTTACATTTACTTTTGAGTTTGGTTGAGTAAAACCACCTTCTTTATATTGAAAATAGAAAGGGTTTCCATTTATTTGTAAAGTTTCATCAATATGGTCATTTGTTAGAATAACTTTCTGTTTTCTGCTTCTACCTATAATCTTAATATCAAGTTCATCTTGAATTTTACAGGCTTCCATACTCCACTTATCTTCAAGTTTTCTATGATATATTAATGTTACGAGCATATCATTAGTTGTAGAGTTTAAAAATTCAATTGCAAAAAGTCTATGTTTTAGTATTTCATTGTTTTGAATTTTATCTAAAAGTACAGGCATTATTTCTTTTATATGTGAGGTAACTATTTCACAGGATTCAATTTCTACTGCTTTTTTATTAAAATCATTCATAGCGTACGAGACAGTTGGATTATCATTGTCATCATAATTTTTCCATATTCTAAATTCTGCACGATTTCTGAAGTTTTGTTTTTCACTTCTAATTACGTCAAATTCTAAATCTGTAAAGTTAGAAAATCTTATTTTTTCTCTTTTTAATTTAAAACTTAATTGCTCTTCATAACTTTTTTCATGTAAAGTACAACTAGCACATGTACCAAAATATTTACAATTCATCTAATACCTTCATCTCTTATTCTTAGTTTAATCTGATATTATATTCTATTTACTATAATATGCGCATGAAAGACAATTGGCAACAACAACTACAAACTTTATTAAATTGTGATTTAAAATCACTATTTCCATTAGCAAGAAGTTTAAATAGAAAACTTAAATTTTTTGTAGGTCCTACTAACTCAGGTAAAACATATAATGCGATGAGTGAATTAAAAGAGTCAAATTCAGGGCTTTATTTAGCTCCTTTAAGGCTTCTTGCACTTGAAGGCTATGAAGATTTAAAAGAATCAAATATAGATGTTAGTTTAATAACTGGCGAAGAACAAATAATAAATGAAGATGCAGCACATGTATGTTCTACTATTGAAATGATAGATTTTAATCTTGATGTTGATTTAGCAGTAATTGATGAAATACAAATGTTAGCTGACACTGAACGTGGTTGGGCATGGGTAAATGCTATTATAGGATGTCCTGCAAAAACTATTATTATGACAGGAAGTGTAAATGCGCTAGAAGCAGTTAAAAAAATAGTAGCATATTTAGGGGAAGAACTTGAAGTTGTAAAACATCAAAGAAAAACTCCCTTAAAAGTATTACCAAGGCATACTTCTTTAGAAAATTTAGAAGTAGGAACTGCACTTATAGCTTTTTCAAGAAAAGATGTATTAGGTTTAAAGCAAAAATTACAAAAAAAATACGCTGTTTCAGTAATTTATGGAAATCTTTCTCCTGAGGTTAGACGAGATGAAGCCAAAAGATTTAGGCAAAAGAAAAGTGATATTTTAATTGCAACTGATGCAATTGCAATGGGTTTAAATCTTCCTATTAAAACTATACTTTTTACTACTGATACAAAATTTGATGGAATAAGTAGAAGAAAAATAAATGTAAATGAGATAGTTCAAATAGCAGGAAGAGCAGGAAGATATAAACTTTTTGATGCAGGTTTTTTAGGAGCAACTAGAAGAGATGTTTTAGAACATATAAAAGATGAGTTTGATAAACCAGTTCGTACAATAAAACCTCCTTTTTCAGTTAAAATAAATAACGAACAACTTGAAGCATTAGCATCTCATATAAAAACAAATTCTTTAACAAAGATTTTAAAGTTTTTTAAAGAAAATATGACTTTTGATGGTCCTTTTATTGCTTCTAATATTTCTTCTTTAATTGATGCGGCTAAAATTGTAGATAGAAAAGTAAATCTAAGTTTAGAAGATAAATATTTATTAGCCCAAGCTCCAATAACTGTAAAGTCAAATATAATACTTCAAGCATATGATGCTTATATTGCAGCAGTTATTAAAAATAGAGTTTGTAGATATAAACCTTCTATAACCTTGCCCAAAAAAGCAATTACTCAAAAAGATTTACTTTTAGTAGAAGATGAAGTAAAAAAAATATCTTTATATTTATGGCTTTCTTATAAGTTTCCTGATCTTTTTTTAGATTACGATAAAGCAGTTATTTTAAGAAATAGTTTTAATACTTTTATTGAAAAATCTTTAAAATTAAGCCTTAAATCAGAAGAAAATAATAAAAAGAAAATTTTTTCTAAACCGTATAGGAGAAGAAGATAATTATAATTAACTAAAGTTTTGATATAATCACTAAATATACGCAACTTCTAAAGGGAATATATATGTTAGGTATGTTTAAAACTGATAGTGTAGAGTCTTTACACAAAGAACTCATGAAAAATTATATTGATGAAAAGAAAATACAAGAATTAATTGATAGCGGTGTTAATATAAACAGACGTGATGCAAAAGGAAGAACTCTTCTTTTTGAATTGTCAGCTAAAAGAAGAATCGAATCTATTAAAATTTTAATTAAAAATGGCATTGATATTAATGCAGAAGATAATTACGGGAAAACAGTTTTAAGTGAAGCTGCAGATAAATTAGATGGAATGATGATACGATTTCTTCTTGAAAATGGAGCTTCTGTTAATCATGTAAGTTCTTCTGGACGAACTGTATTGCAAGATGCTGCCTTAGAAGAAAACGATAAGGTATTTAAGATTTTAATGTCTCAAAGTCCAGATTTAAATATTACAGACCATTATGGAAGAACTGTACTTTTTGATGCAGTTGAAGGTGGTAACTTAGAAATCATAAAAGAAGTAATAAATAATATTGATGACATAAACATAGTTGATAACAATGGACAGACAGTACTTTTTTATTCTGTTTTAAAAGAAAATGATTTAGTTACAAAGTTATTAATTTCAAATGGGATTGATGTAAATATAGCAGATAAAAAAAGGCAAAATGCACTTTTTAACGCAATTATAATAGGTTCTTCTGCTATCCCCTCAATTGATTTATTGTTATCAAAAGATATAAAACTTAATATAAAAGATTATGCAGAAAAAACATTATTAGACGAGATATTAAAACTTTTGTCAATTGAAAAGAAAACTCCTCAAAAACTTGAAGGTAAATATAAGTTAGTATCACAAGATAGAAATTATTTAAAATTAACATCATTTCTAATTGATAATGGTTTAGCTATTAATAGAGTTGACTCTAGGGGGAAAACAGTACTTTACAAAGAAGTTGAAAGAGAAAATTATGATACTGTTGAATTTTTAATTGCCTCAGGAGCTGATGTTAATGCGGAAGATAATGATGGAAGGACTGTATTATCAGATGCAATATTAAAAGGCCCTTCTAATATGGAAATGATTGATTATTTAATATCAAAAAATGCTAATATAGATCATCAAGATTATTATGAGAAAACAATTGTAGATGATTTAGTTGAAGCTGTATTAATTACTCAAAATAATAAAAAACCTAGTTCAAAAAAATTCTTAGATTTAAAAGATAATGAAGACTTTCTTGCTCTTTTAAAAAAATTCCTAATTTATAAACCTAAAATCAATGTTTTAAAAAAGGATGGTAAAACTATTATTTTTGACTTACTTTGTCAATACAATCTTGAACTTACAAAAGTTATTGTTAATAATGGGGCTGATCTAAATGTTATGGACAATGATAAAAACACTCCTTTGTCATATATGGTCGACCATGGCTTAAAAATTACTAATCAAAAAGAAAAAGAGTTTTTCTTGGAAAGGTTAGTATTTTTATTAAAGTTCAGATTAGAAGTAAACACAATTGACAAAGACGGTAGAACAGTGTTTCATAAGGCAGTAATGGCTAATGATTTAGATGTAGTAGAGAAGTTACTTACAAAAAAAACTAATTTAGATATAAAAGATAAACAAGGTAGAACTGCTCTTCATCATACTCAATGGAAAGGTAACTATAAAATTGCAAGATTACTTATTGCTGCAGGAGCTAATATTAATGAATCGGATCACGCGGGATTTACTATTTTAAATTATGCAGCTATTTTAGGACATACAAAATTAGTTGTTATCCTAATTTTATCTGGTGTCTTAATGTATAATCGTAGTAAAAAGAGTAAAGCAGTTGCTAATTTTTTTAAAGATAAATTAAAAAACTTAGATAATTTAAAAGATCCAAATATTACAGATCCCAAAATGATTCAAGCTATAAATGAAGTAATTGAAAATCTAAAAAAAGAGATAAACGAAGCTTTAGAAGGATAAAAAAATAAATGAATAATAAATCAATTATAATATTAGCAGCAGGTGCTGGAACTAGAATGAAATCCTCTCTTCCAAAGGTATTACATAAAATTTCTGGAAAACCAATGTTATATTATTCAATAAAAGAAGCATTAACTTTAAGTGATGATGTTACTGTTGTACTTTTCCATCAATCAGCAAAAGTTCAAGAAGAGATGGAAAAATATTTTACAGGTGTAAACTACGTAATTCAAAATCATGAAAAATTCCCTGGTACAGGTGGTGCGGTTATGGGAATAACTCCAAAATACGAACATACCCTTGTTTTAAATGGAGACATGCCGTTAATTCAAGCAAGTGAACTTAAAAGATTTGATATTCACGCGACAATTGTTATGTCTGTATTAGAACTTGATAGTGCAGATGGTTATGGTAGAGTAGTAATTGAAAATACAGAAGTAAAGAAGATTGTTGAACAAAAAGATGCAAGTGAAAATGAATTGGATATTAATATAGCTAATGCTGGAATATATCAATTTGAAACACAATTTTTGTTAAATAATCTTCCTAAGTTATCAAATAATAATGCTCAAAAAGAGTATTATATTACTGATTTAATTGAAATGGCTATTAATGAAGAAAGAATTTTAAAACCTCTTAGCGTTAATGAAGAAAACTTTAAAGGTGTTAATTCAAAAGTTGATCTATGTGAAGCTGAAGTTATTCATCAAAATAGAATAAAAAAAGAGTTTTTAAAAGCTGGTGTTATTATGAGATTGCCTGATACTATTTATATAGAAGAGGGTGTAGAAATTGAAGGTGAATCTATTTTAGAAAATGGAGTTAGCCTGCTTGGAAATAGTAAAATTATAAATTCTCATATTAAAACAAATTCAGTCATAGAAGATTCTATTTTAACAAATAGTGATGTTGGACCAATGGCAAGAATAAGGCCAGGTTCAAATTTAAATGAAACACATATAGGTAATTTTGTAGAGACTAAGAAAGCACAATTAAATGGTGTAAAAGCTGGACATTTAGCTTATTTAGGTGATTGTGAGATAGATGTTGGTACTAATATAGGTTGTGGAACAATTACATGTAATTATGATGGAATAAATAAATATAAAACAATTATTGGCAAAAATGTTTTTGTAGGTTCTGATACACAACTAATTGCACCAGTAAAAGTAGAAGATAACTCTATGATTGCAGCAGGTTCAACTGTAACAACAGATATTAAGCAAGGACAGTTATATATGACACGAGCTAAAAAAAAGTCTATAGAAGGTTATTTTTATAAACATTTTGAAGTTAAGAAGTAGAGTTTTTTATGTTATTAAAAGATAAAAATATTCTCTTAGGAATCACTAGTTCTATTGCCATATATAAAAGTTTAGAGTTAATTAGGCTTTATATAAAAGCTGGTGCTAAAGTAAAAGTTATTATGAGTGAAAGTTCTAAAAAATTTATAACACCTCTTACTTTTGAAGCAATATCTCAAAATAAAGTTTTAGAAGAGACAAGTGAAAGTTGGGATACATCTGATGATTATAATCATATAGATATTGGAAAATGGGCTGATATATTTGTAATTGCGCCTATAAGTGCAAATACTATAAATAAATTAGCTAATGGAATAGCAGATAACCTTTTAACTCAAGCAGTATTAGCATACCCAAAAGTTAAATTAATAGCACCAGCCGCAAATACAAATATGCTTAAAAATCCAATTACACAAGCAAGTTTAAAAACACTAAAATTATGTAATTTCAAAATAATATCATCAGTAGTAAAAGAACTTGCCTGTAAAGACGTAGGTGATGGAGCAATGGCTTTAGTAGAAGATATTTTTTATGCTACAGCAAGAGAACTTTTAAAAGATGATTATTGGATCAATAGAGAAGTTATATTAAGTGGAGGTGGAACTGTTGAAAAGATAGATGAAGTTAGATATATATCAAATTTCTCATCAGGAAAAATGGCAAGCTCTATGGCTTTAGCTTTATATTTAAAAGGTGCTGATGTATGTTTAGTTAGTTCAAGAGGATATGAAAACTTACCAAGTGATATAAAAGTAATTAAAGCAAAAAGTTCTTTAGAAATGTACGAGCAATTAAATACTTGTATAACAATGTCAAAAAAAGGAAAACTTCCAGAAGTAAGCTTACTAAATGATTCAAGTCCAACTTTAATACAAAAACGACCATTTTTATTCATGGTTGCTGCAATAAGTGATTATATACCTACTTTAGTAGAAAATGGCAAACTAAAAAAAGATGAAATAGGGGATTCTTGGAATCTTAGCTTAAAACAAAACATAGATATTTTAAACTCTTTAGACAAAAGTGACATAGTATCTATTGGATTTAAAGCTGAAATGGATGAGAATCTTGCCCAAACAAATGCAAAAAAAATGTTAATAAATAAAAAACTTGATGCTGTATGTTTAAATACCTTAGTTGATAATACTTCATTTGGTTCTGATTCAAATAGTATAGAATTGTTTTTAAAAGAGAGTATTTATAAATTTAGTGGAGAAAAATTTGATATATCAATTGAAATACTAAATACTTTAAAAGGTGAATTTAAAGAGTATGAATGATAATGTAAATCCAAGTCATATAGCAATTATCATGGATGGTAATGGAAGATGGGCTAAAGAGAGAAATTTAAAAAGAACAGCAGGACATGAGCAAGGTGCAAAAATTGTAAGAGAAATAACTAAACATTGTTCTATTCTAGGAATTAAATATTTAACTTTATATGCCTTTTCAACTGAAAATTGGTCAAGACCAAAATTAGAAGTAGAATTTCTTATGAAACTTTTGCAGAAATATTTAAAAAATGAGCTAAAAGTTTATTTAGAAAATGGAATTAGATTTAAAGCAATTGGGGATATATCAAAGTTTTCAAAGTCTTTACAAGAAATAATTAAATTAACAGAAGAAAAAACAGCAAAAGGTAAAAACTTAACACAGATTTTGGCATTAAATTATGGTTCACAAGATGAAATTTTAAGAGCTGTAAAAAAGTTAAATGAAAATAAGCTTGAAGTTACTAAGCAGAATTTTGAATCTTGCTTAGATACAGCAGGTATTCCTGATGTGGATATGTTAATTAGAACTAGTGGAGAAGTAAGACTCTCAAATTATCTTTTATGGCAAAATGCTTATGCGGAAATGTTTTTTGTTAACACTTATTGGCCAGAATTTTCAGCTTTTGAATTAGATGATTTAATTAGTGATTATAATAGTAGAGAAAGAAGATATGGAAGTATTTAGTTTTATTTTTGGAGCTATAATTGGCTCATTTTTAAATGTCTTAATTTTAAGGCTTCCAAAACAAGAGTCAATTATATTTCCAAGAAGTACTTGTCCTAAGTGTAAGCATGTAATCTCTTGGTATTATAATATACCAATTTTTTCATATATATTTTTAAAAGCTAAATGCTCATATTGTAATGAAAAAATATCTAGTCAGTACTTATTGGTTGAACTACTTTCAGCTATACTTACCTTAGTATTATTTTTAAAATTAGGTTTAAGTATGGAGTTTTTATTTACTTCTATATTTATATATGTACTTATAACTTTATCTTTTATTGATTTTGAATATAAAGCAGTGCCAGATTATTTACTTTTAATAATTTTAGTTTTGTCTTTTTTTGTTACTCAATATTCCTTGATAGATTCTTTTAAATATGCATTTATAGTATCTGGAGCTTTTGTTTTATTAAATTTTGTAATAACATTTTATATACAAAATATTAAATCAAGAATTTTAAAAGATGATAGTTTAAAAACCCAAGAAGCTTTAGGTGAGGGTGATATACCAGTATTAGCTGCAATTGGAGTTATACTTGGACTAAAAGGAGCACTTGTAGCTGTTTTTTTAGCAGCTATTTTTGCAATAATACCATCAATTTATTTTAGTTATATAAAAAAAGATATTCAAATGCCATTTATTCCTTATTTGTCATTAGGTCTAATTATAGAGTATCTATTTAATTTATCAAAGGTTATTATTTGAAGTTAAAACAGTACTTATTTAATCAATTATCTCAAACATTTTTCCCAATATTTTTAGGGCTTTATTTTATTACTTCAATAATATATTTAGTAAAAATAGCAGCACTTACTTCAATAATCACTATGAATATATTAGAGTTGTTTCAATTATATATGTATGTTATTCCTACAATTCTATTTTATACTGCACCAATCTCATTTTTTATATCACTTGTAATTACTCTAGCTAAATTATCTAGTGAATATGAACTTATTGTAATTACTACTTTTGGATTAAACCCTTTTAAAATATTAAAAATATTCTTTCCAATAACTTTATTTTTATCTATAGCTTTAGTCATTGTATCAATTGGTTTAATACCTAAAGCACAATTTTTAAACGAAAGATTTTTAGAACAAAAAAAGAAAGAAGCAAATTTTAATATTAAAGCCTCAGAATTTGGTCAGAAGTTTGGAGATTGGTTAATATACATAAGTGAAGAAAAAGATAATAATTATAATGAGGTAAAACTATTTAAAACTAAAGATAAACAAGATCAATTTATTATGGCAAAAAGAGCAATATTAGATAATGATGAAGGTAACTTGAGTTTTAAACTTTTTAATGGAAAATCATTTCATATTAATGATAAAGAGTTTAATCAAATTGATTATAAGAATATGAATATTAATGATACTATTTCAAAAATAAATAATCAGCAATTTACAACTTCTTTTGAATATTGGTCAAATAAAATAAAAAAGAATCAAAGAATTGATAAGTTGACGTTTTATATTTTAACTTCAATTTTTCCAGTAATATCTTTGTTTTTAGTTATTACTTTTGGATATTTTAACCCAAGATATGAGAAGAATAGAGCAGTTACTTTATGTATGCTTTCAGTTGTAATATATTATGTATTTATGAAATTCTTAACTGAAACAACTTTACTTCATTCTTTATATCTTGTTCCTATTATTTGGATAATATCTACATATTATATTTTTATAAAGAGCGTAAAGCAACAGTATTAATATGAATGCAAAATTTATAATCTCCTATGATGGAACTCTATACAAAGGAAGCCAAAAGCAATTAAATGGTTTAAGTGTAGAAGATAAACTTAATGAAGTATTTAAGTCTATTAATATTCAAACAAAAATTATTTTAAGTGGAAGAACAGATAAAGATGTTCATGCCACTGGACAAGTCTTTAATTGTATTCTACCTTCTTATTGGAAGAATTTAATAAAATTAAAAGATATTATGAATAAACATCTTCCTTCTTCAATAAAAGTTAAAACAATACTCGAAGTGAATAATGATTTTCATTCAAGATTTCATGCAAAAAAAAGAGTATATAGATATTTAATAACAGAAAAAGAATTAACTCCTTTTAATTCAAGATATTTATCATATGCAGAAAAAATTGATGAGAAAAAAATAAATCAAGCGATTAAAGAGTTTATAGGAGTTCATGATTTTGAGTATTTTCATAAAAAAGGCAGTGATAAAGAGAATACAGTAAGAGAAGTTTTTGACGCAAGGTTTTATAAATATAAAGATATTTACGTATTTAAATTTGTTGCTAATTCATATTTAAGATCACAAATAAGATTGATGGTTGGAGCTTTATTGAAATTAAATGATGGTAAACTATCTTTAGGAGATTTAAAACTACAATTAGAAAAAAAAATATATAAATTTAGAGTTCCGGCAAGTCCTTATGGACTCTATTTAGCTAAGGTTCATTATTGATGTTTTTTAAAAAAAGAAAATTTAATACTTTATCTGATATAAAAAAGCAATTAGTTTATACTCCTTTATTATTTGTATTGATCAGTTCTGTTCTGTCTATTATTGTAATTATATTAATTTTAGAACACAAAAAAAATAGTGAAATATCAATGTCCCTACAAAAAGATACATTTGAAAAAAAATTAATTTTAAATCAATATGTATCTGATATAAAATTTAATGCACATTCATCTTTTGACGAAGAAGAGGTACAGCTAAATAAAGCAGTATTACAAATAAGTGGTTATATAAAATACTCAAATGAAAAAATTGATTTTCATATTTTAAAAAAACTTTTAAAAACGATTGAAAAAAAGAGCAATTTAGAGTTTGTGATTTTTGATAAGAGTAACTATAAAATATTTTATGGTGAAAATATAATTAATTATTTACAAGTGATAACTGATTCTAATTTGAAAATTAAAAATTTTCAATATCATATGTTAAAGAATATATTATATATTGGCGATGACAATTTAATTTATTGGATAGATAATGAAAAAAGAAAAATTAGATTAAGTTATTTTAAAAATATTGAAAATAATAATTGGTTTCTAGGGGCATTTAGTAAAATTGATGATATGAAAGATAATATAAGAACTGCTTTACTAAATTCTATATCTAAGAAAAGTAAATACTATAAAGACATATATTTTTGGTTTTATGATTATGACTTAGGTTACGTTTATAATTATTACAATAAAGGACAAAAGTTAGAGTCTAAATATATTTTAGAAAATGATAGGTTAAATAGCTCTAATAAAATTTTAGAAAAATATAAAAAAAATATAGATGTTGATAAAACGCCAAATACTTATAATTTTTCTAAATACAATTTTTTAGTTTCTGTAAAAAACTATGACTTGCCTGAAGATATATCCATGTTAGAGTACGAGTATAATTCTAAACTATCAATTGCCATTATTATTGTATTAGTGATTGCTTTATTTCTAATTAGTGCATCTATAATATTTTCTAAGTTTATTAATAAAATTTTCTATAGATACAATAAAAGATTAGAGACTCGTAATTTAATGTATAAGAAATGGAAAGATAGATATGAACTAGCGATCATTGCTTCAAATGATGGTTTATGGGATATTGATTTAAAAACTAATCATATTTATTTCTCGAGAAAGTGGTTGGATATGTTTGGTTATAATTCGGATGATATTAATACTTTAGAAGAGTGGCTAAGTTTAATTCATATTGATGATAAAGAAAAGGTTGAAAAAAGATTATCTGAACATCTTAATGGTAAGAGTAATCATTTTATAAGTGAATATAGAATTAGAACTAAATTTAATAAGTATAAATGGATTTTTGTTCGAGGAAAAGCATTTGTTGATAAGGAAAAGAATAGTAAAAGAATGTTAATGATGTCAATGGACATAGAACAAAGAAAGAAATTAGTTAAAGATTTAAAATATGTTGATGTACTATTTGAATATGGTAAGTTAGTTATATTTAGATGGAAAAATGATGATGAGTTTACTGTTGAATATACATCAAAAAGTATAAATTCTTATGGTTACGACTCAATAGATTTTGAAAAAGGAAATATTAAATATTTAGATTTTCTTTATGAAGATGATGTTAGATTATTTAAAAATGCAGTTAAAGAAGCAATAAGTAAAGATAATGATGCCTTTACAAAAGTACATAGAATAAAGGATAATAAAGGAAAAATTAGATGGGTGTTTAATAGAACTATCTTTCTAAAAGATGACTTTGGTAATGTAACTCACCTTTATGGATATATTAATGATATAACTAGAATGAAATTACATGAAGAGGAACTTACCTTAAAAATAAAAGATGAGGTAGCTAAAAATATAGAAAAAGATAGACTTCTTGTTCATCAAAGTAAACTTGCGGCAATGGGTGAGATGTTAGGGAATATTGCACATCAATGGAGACAACCCTTAAATAATATTAACCTTTTAACACATTTTATTAGAGACAGTTATGGAAATATTTCAAAAGAAGAGTTAGATGATATTATTAAAGATACTAAAATTCAAATTGATTATATGTCTCAAACAATAGATGATTTTAGAAATTTTTATCAACCTACAAAAGATAAATTAAAATTTAATATTAAAGATGCGATTATTGAAAGTTCAAAAATAATTGAAACTCAATTTGAAAAAAATAGTATCTTGTTAAATATTAATGGAGATAATGTGGATACTATCAATTATAAGAATGAGTTTCAGCAAGTTATTTTAAATATATTAAATAATGCAAGTGATGCCGCAATGATTAAAAATAAAATTATAGATTTTAAACCAGTTGTTAATATAGATATAAAGAAAATTGATAATACAAAAGTTAATATAAAACTTTCTAATAACTGTGGAACAATTCCTTCAAATATAATTGAAAGAGTATTCGAACCATATTTTACAACTAAGTTTGAAAATCAAGGAACGGGAATAGGTTTATATATGGCTAAAACTATTGTTGAAAAAAATATGCATGGTTCAATAAGAGTAAATAATACAGAAAAAGGTATTTCGTTTGATATTAATTTACCACTTTAGAATAAGATTTTAGATATAGTTTTTATAAATATTTGTAAGTAGGAAATAAATATGAAAAAATACTCTACAAGAGTTTTATTAGTTGAAGATGAAGATGTTGCTAGAAAAACATTATCTTTTTATTTAAATAATATTTTTGATGAAGTTATAGTTGCCTGTGATGGGGAAGAAGCAAGTTCTATTTTTAAGATGAACCTTGAACAAGAAAAACAATTTGATTTAGTTCTTACTGATTTAAAAATGCCAAATAAAGATGGTCTTTCAATGATTGATGATATAAGAATACTTGTTCCTAATCAGAGATTTATAATAGTAAGTGCACATAAAAATGAAGATGATTTATTAAAACTAATTAATTTAAGAGTTTTAGGCTATTTTGTAAAACCTTTAAATATTGATAATATGATGGAGATGCTTAAAAAAGCAAAAGAAGAAGTATTAGCTGATAATGACTTAACTTATGTAGAAGATACTTTGTTGGTAGTTAATAATGTTTATACATATAACAAATTAAATGATAAACTTTATAATAAAGAAAATATTGTAAAGCTATCAAAAAAAGAATTAGATATTTTAAAAGTCTTAATAGATAATGTAGGAGAAGTAGTTCCAGTAGAAAAGTTTAAAGAGATAGTTTGGGATGATATAAATACTAATGATTCTGCATTTAGAACAGTAATGAAAAGATTAAAAGACAAAGTCAAGGATAATGATTTTATTATATCACATAAAGGTTATGGCTATATAATAGAAAAGCAATTATTAAAAGAATAAGAAGATAAAAATACTTCTTATTCCTTTTAAATCATATATTATAATAAGCCAGCTTCTTTATAATATTTTTTAGCACCTTCATGTAAAGGTGTACTTAATCCATCCAGTAAAGACTTTTTTGTAATATTTGTATAGGCGGGATGTAATTTTTTAAACTCATCGAAATTCTCTAAAATAGCTTTGACTAAAGTATAAACAGCTTTATCGCTAACATCAGTACTTGTAACTAATACAGCTTTAACGGCAAATGTAGGAACTTCTTTATCAATACCTTTATATAGTCCAGCTGGAACATTAGCTTTTGCGAAATAGGGGTTGTCTTTAATCATTTCATCAATCTTAGGACCGATTAAAGGAGTAATTGCTATTTTAACTGAACTCGATGCATCTTTAATATTTGCAGTTGGATGTCCTACGATATAAAAATAACCGTCAACAAGTTTGTCTCTAAGCGCATCAGGAGACTCTCCTGCTTTAAAAACTCCTACAAAATCTAAGTCTGATTTATTAATTCCTAAGTAAGTGAAAAGTATTTCTGCAGTTGAGGCTTGACCGCTTCCTGGATTTCCAATATTAATCTTTTTACCTTTTATATCCATTATATTTTTGATACCAGCTTCTTTTCGAGTAACTATTGTAAATAACTCAGGGTAAATAGCCATAACTGATCTTAGTTTTTTAATAGGCTTATTTTTATATTTTTTTAAACCTTTAGACATATTATAAACTACATCTGATTGCGCAATACCAAAATCTAACTCTCCATGTTTAATAGTATTAATATTATATTCAGAGCCCCCTGTAGATTCAACAGAACATCTTATCTTTGTCTCTTTTTTATATTTATTAACTAGTCTACAAACTGCTCCACCAGTAGGGTAATAAGTTCCAGTAACACTTCCTGAACCAATAGTTATAAATTCGGCAGCAAATACTGATAAACTTAATACTGTAATTAAAGTAGAACTAGCTAATATTTTCATAAGTTTCCTTTGAAGTTAGTTTCGTACAATACAAAACAATTATATATTATAATTTAAATGAATGTATTTTTTCATTAAATTATATGAATCTTTTTATATCTTGAACTAATTTATCAATTCTTTGTTTAGATGAATTCCATGAAAATACAAATCTTGCACCACCTAAACCTATAAAGTTATAAAAGATCCAATTATTATCTCTAAGCTTTTCTAATAAATCTTCTGAGCCTTGAATAAAAACACTATTTGATTCAACTGGAAATTTTATTGTTATATTGTTAATGTTAGCTATTTCCTTTTCGAAATATTTTGCCATATTATTTGCATGTTGAGCATTCTTTTTCCACAAATCATTTTCTAATAAAGCTATCCATTGAGCAGAAATAAATTTCATTTTAGAAGCTAATTGTCCAGCTTGTTTACATCTATATGCAAAATCTTCAGCTAAATCTTTATTAAAGAATATTACAACCTCTCCTAAAGCCATTCCATTTTTAGTTCCTGAAAAACATAATACATCTACACCTACTTTCCATGTAATATCTGCTGGCTTAGCATTAAGTGCTATAAGCGCATTTGCAAATCTTGCTCCATCCATTTGAATATGTAGATTGTATTTATTTGCTGTTTTTTTAATTGCTTTTAATTCATCAATTGTATAAATAGTCCCAAGTTCTGTTGATTGAGTAATTGATACAACTTTTGGTTTTGGATAGTGTATATCATTTCTATTAGTTGCAAGATGTTCAATATCTTCTGGTCTTAATTTACCATCTTTCCCTTCTGCTAATAAAAGTTTAGAACCGTTTGAGAAAAACTCAGGGGCTCCACATTCGTCTGTTTCTATATGAGCAACTTCACTACATATAATACTATGGTATGAGTTACATAAGGCAGCAAGACTTAAAGAATTAGCTGCGGTCCCATTAAATACAAAAAATATTTCACAATCTGTTTCAAATAATTCACGTAATTTATCTGCTGCATATTTAGTGTAATAGTCATTACCGTATGCTTGCGCATTATCTTGATTTAATTGAATAATTTTTTCTAGTACTTCAGGACAAATTTGTGAATAGTTATCACTTGCAAACTGTTCATCAATTTTTTCGTACATATTTATCCTTATAATTTTTATATATTGTAGGGCTAAATTTGTTACAAAATAATTAAGCAAAAATACAAAATAAAAAAATTAGCACTTTTACCAATCTTTTGCTAATTTCAACTTGACATTTACTCACTCATATAGTATAATATTTTTAGCAGTTTAAGATTATAAGTGCTAAAAAACAAAAAAGTGATTATGATATGGTTGATAAAAAAGAGTTTTTATTACGTTCAATTATAAAAGCTTACATTGAGCATTGTGAGCCTATTGGTTCTTCACAATTAAAATCTATGTATGATATTAGATATTCACCTGCAACAATTAGAGGTTACTTTAAAAAGTTGGGGGAAGAAGGGTTTTTAGCTCAAGAACATGTAAGTTCAGGAAGAACACCAACGAATGAAGCTTTAAAACAGTATTGGTCTAATAAGTTAAATTTTAAACTTAATTTTGTTGATGAAAAGGCAATAGCATATTTATCAAATGAAATTGGGGTATCTGTATTTATTCAAGAACAAAAATCTGATACTTTAAAAGACATTTTAAATGTAGAAGATAGATATATGATATTGGAGTTTACAACATTTGCTATTACTATAAAGTTTACTGATGCTTTATATAGATTTTTAAAAGATATGATTGGTTTAGAATTGATACATATTGTAAATATATCTAAACAAGTTGGAGCTTTTGAAGTACATGAGCAAGTAAGTCAACATTTACAAAATAAAGATTTTCATATTTATAACACAAAAGAATTTTTTGCATTAGCGCTTAGATACGACTTTGATGAAAAGAGTATTAACTCATTTTTAAAAGGTCAAGTTTTAGACTCAATTGACGAAGGCTTATATTTTGACAATATTGTTCCCGAGGGATATATTGCTATTTGTAACAAATGTAAGCTTGGAAATAAAGAAACAAAGATGTTAGTTGTTGGTGAATTATCAAAAGATTACGAATATTTTTATAGCAAAATAAGTATGGTTTAGGAGAAGTAACTTGAGTACAGAAAAAGAAAAATTAAATGAAGAAATTATAGAGAACGATGAAGTTGCAGTTGAGGAAAAAGTTGAAGAAACTGCTGAAGAGAATTCAGAGGTAAAAGAGTTAAGCTCTGAAGAAAAAATTGTTCAACTTGAAGAAAAATTAAAAGAAGCAGAAGATAAATATTTTAGAGTTCATGCAGATTTTGAAAATATCAAAAAAAGATTAGAAAAAGAGAAATATCAAGCGATTGATTATGCCTCTGAAAAGTTTGCAAAAGATTTACTAACTCCAATTGATACTTTGGAAATGGCTTTAGCAGCAGAAGAAGCTTCTATAGATTTACCTGCTGAAGATCTTTTATCAAAATTAAAAGAAGGTGTAGAATTAACAATTAAAAACTTTTATACAGCTTTTGAGAAACATGATATTACTGTTGTTGAAACAGATGGCGATTTTGATCCTAATTTTCATGATGCAGTTATGCAAGTAGATAGTCCTGATCATGAAGATGGACAAATTGTGCAAAGGTTGCAAAAAGGTTATAAATTCAAAGATAGATTATTAAGAGCAGCAATGGTTTCTATTTGTAAAAAATAGATAAAGTGACCGAAATGTCTTAAAACTATAAAATAATAAATTAAACAAAAATTAAAATAATAATAATTAGTAAAAGGAAAAATTATGAGTAAAGTTATTGGTATAGATTTAGGAACAACAAACTCTTGTATGGCAGTTTATGAAGGTGGAGAAGCAAAAGTAATCCCTAATAAAGAGGGTAAAAATACAACTCCTTCAATCGTTGCATTTACTGACAAAAATGAAGTTCTTGTTGGTGATCCAGCAAAAAGACAAGCTATTACAAATCCAGAGAAAACTATATATTCTATAAAAAGAATTATGGGTTTAATGATGGACGAAAAAAATGCTCAAGAAGCTCAAGATAAAGTTGGATATAAAATCGTTGATAGAAACGGTGCAGCTGCAGTTGAAATTGGAGATAAAGTATATACTCCACAAGAAATAAGTGCTAAAATCTTAGGAAAATTAAAATCTGATGCTGAAGAGTATTTAGGATCTACAGTTACTGATGCTGTTATTACAGTTCCTGCATATTTTAATGATGCTCAAAGAAAAGCTACTCAAGAAGCTGGTACTATTGCTGGTTTAAATGTTTTAAGAATTATAAATGAGCCAACAGCAGCTTCTTTAGCATACGGATTAGATAAAAAAGGTGAAGAAAAAGTATTAGTATATGATTTAGGTGGTGGTACATTTGACGTTACAGTTCTTGAAATTGGTGATGGAACATTTGAAGTACTTTCAACTGATGGTAATGCATTTTTAGGTGGAGATGACTTTGATAATGCAATCATTGATTGGTTAGCTAGTGAATTTGAAGCTGAAAATGGTTTTGATGTTAAAAATGACAAAATGGCATTACAAAGATTAAAAGATGCTGCTGAAAATGCTAAAAAAGAATTATCTTCTGCTGAATCAACTGAAATCAACTTACCATTTATCTCTATGGGTAACGCTGGTCCTGTTCACTTAGTTAAATCATTAACAAGAGCAAAATTTGAAGCAATGACTGAAGATTTAATTACTGAAACTTTAGACCATATTAAAGTTGCTATGAATGATGCTGGATTAGATAAGAATGAAATTGAAGAAGTAATTATGGTTGGTGGTTCAACAAGACTTCCAAAAGCAAATGAAGTAGTAAGAGAATTCTTTGGAAAAGATTTAAATAAAGGTGTTAATCCTGATGAAGTAGTTGCTGCTGGTGCTGCTGTTCAAGCTGGTGTATTAAGAGGTGATGTTAAAGATGTATTATTATTAGATGTTACTCCTTTATCTCTTGGAATTGAAACTTTAGGTGGAGTATTAACTAAACTTATTGAAAAAGGTACTACTATTCCAGTTAAAAAATCTCAAGTATTCTCAACTGCTGAAGATAATCAACCTGCAGTTTCTATTCACGTAGGTCAAGGTGAAAGAGAATTTGCAAAAGATAATAAATCTTTAGGTATGTTTGAATTATCAGATATTCCAGCAGCTCCAAGAGGTGTTCCTCAAATTGAAGTTACATTTGATATTGATGCAAATGGTGTTTTAAATGTATCTGCTAAAGATAAAGGTACTGGAAAAGAAAATAAGATTACTATTTCTGGTTCATCTGGATTATCTGATGAAGAGATTGAAAAAATGGTAAATGAAGCAGAAGCTAATAAAGAAGCTGATGCTAAGAAAAAAGAAGTAATTGAAGTTAGAAATCAAGCAGATGCTTTATTACATTCAACTAAGAAAACTTTAGAAGAGAATGAATCT
>JAAETO010000236.1 GCA_024228275.1 Arcobacter sp. | reverse complement strand
TAATTTATCTGTCCCATCTGCTCCTGTAGCTTCACCAAGTTTAGGTTCATTATCAGGATCAACATATAAATTAACATTAACTCCTCCAGAAGCATTTTCATAACTCACAGTATCTTTTCCTAAACCACCGTCTAAGCTATCATCTCCAAGTCCACCTTCTAAAGTATCACTACCAGCTCCACCTTCTAAGGTATCATTACCTGCATTACCAAATAGTGTATCGGCATGGTCTTCACCTTTTAATATATTAACCTTTTCATCACCTCTTAAAATATCTTTATCTTGTGTACCAGTAATATTTTCTATATTTGAAACAGTATCAGTACCATCCCCTGTAATTACTCCAGTTTCTAAATCAGCATTAATACCTTCACTTGAATCTTCCTTATTAATACTAGAGAAATCTAATGTGTCATTTCCTTCTCCACCATCAACAATATCATCTCCAAGACCTAAAGTTATTGTGTCATTTCCTTCATTTGAAAAAATAGTATCCTTGTTTTTCCCTCCAAGAATAGTATCTTTACCAATTCCTCCATGTATCTCATTTTCTAAAGTATTTGATCCATATATTAAATTATCATTAATATTAGTAGTTACAACAAAACCTGTTTCAAGTGTTTCTTTACCTTCTATTTCAATCTTATTAAAATTCTTATATGAAGAAAGATCATTATCATTTGTAACATGTCTAAAATTTATTCCATAATCTTTTTCGAAAGTAAGTTCTTTTTCAATAGGGGGAGTAAAGCCAGTTCTATCTTCTTCAGGTATATTTTCTAGATCAAAAACTGCTTTACCATCAATAGTAAATACGAAATCTCTATCACCATTGATATTTATATCTTGAGTAGTATTAAGAGTAAATATTATTTCTATAGTTCCTGTTTTAGTAAGTTGAAAACCTTCAATTTCATCAGTTTCAGGATCATCTTTTTCTAATGTAAATACACCATTAGATTCAACTGCATTAGCAATTTTAAATCCTTCTGGAAAGTCATCACTTGAAATTTTAATTTCTTCTACATTAAAACCTTCAGGTTGCTTTGGAGTTAAAACAATCTTTCTTGAAGTTCTAGGAACATTTTCTTGATTAAGGTTGGAATCATGTAAACTGCTTCCAGTTGTAAAATATTCTTTTTCATCAGCATTTATAACTATCTTATCAGCAGTAGAATCAGTTACATCTCTATAATCTATAATTTCTTGTGCTCTTTGTTTTTTTAAATCGTCAGAAATTGAATTAAGCTCATCTGGGTCAACTTCATAAGTATTCTTATAACCAATACCTCCTCCTCCATCAACATTCATAAATTTATCATTATCTTTCAATTCAAAATTAAGCTCTTGTGTCAAATGCTGAATATCAATATCAAACTTTAATGATGGCTTTACACCTTCAACTTTTGAATTCTCCGTAAGTGTTGACTCTTCATTACTTGTAAAATCATTAGGTATTATGTCTGGAATATCCACTGGAGGAATTTCAAAAACATCAGGAACGTCACCATCTTTGTCTTTAGCACTATCCGAAACAAGTTCAACTTCTTGAATTATTACTTGAGGTGAAGCTTTATTATTTTGAGTATCATCACCATCTTGATTATCTTCTGCAGTATTATCCGGAATATTAACGTCAATATTAGAAACTAAAGAGTCAAGTGGCATAGAATTTATATTTTCAACTTCAGATAAAATATCACCTAAAGATATTATCTTACCGCTAGTAGTAGAAATATTAGGAGGATTATCATTAAATCCCATAATAGCCAGAGAAACAAAAGTTATTGAACCACCACCTGGAATATCAACAACTATATCTCCACCAACTAATTTCTTTTCTAAATCATCAAAATTCACACCTGGAATTTTAAAATCTACTAAGTCACCAGGTCTTGCATATACTGAAATATTGTCATCAACACTAGGTTTCTCTACTATCTTCACACTTTTATTTTGATACTTTACATATTTATTATCTGACGCCATAATAATTTCCTCATTGTAATACTTAATATCTCTAATTATACCTAAAAATTCTATAATTGAATGACATTTTATTTTATAAAAAATTTATTAATATGTTTTACAACATAACAATTTTATGTAAGAATACTAATATGGTGTATAATAGTACTATAATGATATTCTAATAATATAGAAATATTATGTTTTATAACATATTAGTGGAAATATATTTAATATTATTTATAATAATTTTTAATTTTTTATTAATTAATATTAAAAAATGTGTCTTTTGTAATGATTATATATTTTTTATTTAAGGCAGTTTTAAACTTATTTGAGTTTGATTTTAACTCTCCATATGAAATTTTAGCTATCTCTTTATTCTCCCAAAGGATCTGTATAAAAGTTACTGTTTTTTTGTCATATGCTATTAAATCTATATGAGTATTGTTGTTATCCCACCAACTATCAATTGCAACAGGTTCGTAACCTAATATATTTTTTTTATTTGCATTTATAAACTCTATTATACATTTTTTATAACTTAAAAATACAGTTTTACGAATAAATTCATCTTCTATTATTTTACTAACTTCTTTAATATTATTTAATTGTAAAGAGCTAAGATTTGGAAAGATATATGAAAACCAAAACTTTAAAGTGCTATCTCGTATTTCATATCTACCAAACTTTGATGTTTGTTCATTATCACCAACTGGTACATTTTTTTTAATTATCATCATATCAATTAACTTTTGTATATATCTACTTAAATAGCTAGATTTAATATCTAAAGAATTAGCAATATCACCTATTTTATTATTTCCAATTGAAATTGAATATAAGATAGAAGAGTAAGTTCCTATATCAGTTATTTCACTTTTTAATACTTTTATACCGTAATCAAATAAAAATGAATTTGTAGATAAAAAAAGATTAAATATATTTTCACTAAAATCAGTTTTAGGATTATAATACTTTAAATTACTAGGAGAAGTTCCAAGTAAAGAATAGATATAAAGTTGATCAATTCTCTTCATTTCTGGAAAAAACTCTTTTATAACAACAAAATCTAAATAATTTAAATGAATAATATTTGTTGAAATTTTTTGAATATCTTTTTTATAACTATTACTAAAAAGCAATGAACTAGAAATTATTATGTGAATATTTTTATTCTTTAAACTATTTTTCCAAAATTTAAATAAAATATCTAAAGAATTTTTTTCTACTTTTATTATACTATGAAAGTCGTCTAAGATAATTACTAATTTGCTTTTAATCACTTGTATTTCTAAAAACTTTAGTACATCTGTCAAACTATTAAAAGTAAAATTAATATCGGAATTATTAAAATAACTATTAATAGAATTAGCCATTTTAGTAAAAAAAAGTGAAGGGATCATTTCATAATTTGAAAAATAAAGTTTATCTTTATCTTTAACATATTCATTAATTAAAGAAGTTTTACCGCTAGATTTTGGTCCAAAAATAAAATCTAAAGATGAATTAGGCAAATTAAAACTATGATTTAATCTCGTAAGTTCTTCTTCTCTTTGTAAAAACATATTTTATCTTTTTGTTTATTTTAGCGTTTTTTTCTTAACTTATTGATTATACAATAAAAAAGATACTAATATATACTAAAGTATGATTTGTATATTATCTGATTTTTTTAATTTTATTTTTATTTATTTTATAAATACTTGATGAAATCTTTTCATTAAAATCTACCTTTGTATAAACAAGTATATTACTTTTTTCGTATGCAAATTTACCTTGAAAACTATCTCCTGTTAAATTAGCAGAAGTAGAATACAAAGCTTTAAATTTATTAATAAAAGTGTGAAAGTTATCATCTTTTGGAATTACCCTAAAAGATTTCAAGTTTGGGTAAATAAATGTTGTTTTCTTACTATTTCTAACTGTTTTTCTAAATTTTCTAGGTACTCTTGTAAAATTAGCTTTTAAAGTTTTAAAAGAGTTTACAGTTTGAAGTATTTTTTTAGATTTTGTTCTTTGTTTTATTATATTTAGTTTCTCATCATTTGATGATGAGAAACCAACTGTTGTGTCAGTTTGAACTAAATATACTAAAGAAGAATCCATTTTTTAGTCATTTAAAAATTCTTGAATAGATTTTACGCCTAAACCATCTTTCTTTCTAAGTGCTTTCATAGCTTCTACACAAGCTAAAGCAGCAGCAGCAGTAGTTACATAAGGAATATTTTCTTTTAGTACTGATCTTCTTATATTCTTACCATCTTCTTTAGAAGATTCTTTTCCGTCAGAAGTATTAAAAGCAAGTGCAATTTCTCCATTTGCAATACTATCAGTAATATTTGGTCTACCCTCAGAAATCTTAAGAACTTTTTCACATTCAATTCCAGCTTCAGTTATAACTTTATGATTTCCAACTGTAGCAACTACAGAAAAACCTTCTTCAACTAAACCTTTAGCTATTTTAGGAGCAAATTCTTTATCTAAATCACATAAAGAGATAAATACTTTTCCTTCAGTAGGTAAATCATTTTTAGCTGCACTTTGTGCTTTTGCATAAGATTCACCAAAACTATCAGAAATACCCATAACTTCTCCAGTAGATTTCATTTCAGGAGTTAAAATAGGATCCGAACCAGACAATTTATTAAATGGGAAAACTGCTTCTTTAATAGCTACATGATTTTTTAATATTGGTTTTAATACGCCATTGTCTTCATATATTAGCTCTTCATTATATATTGAAAGTGCTGCTCTTAAACTTTCTCCCCACATAACTCTAGTGGCTACTTTAGCAAGTGGCATACCAGTTGCTTTTGATACAAAAGGAACAGTTCTTGAAGCTCTAGGATTCACTTCAATTAAATAAATTTCACCTTTATGAATAGCATATTGAGTATTCATAAGTCCAATAACTCCAAGACCTAAAGCCATTGCTTTAGTTTTTTCTTCTAATTCTTTAATTAGTTGTTCTGAAATAGATACAGGAGGTAAAGAACAAGCAGAATCACCAGAATGAACACCAGCTTCTTCTATATGTTGCATAATACCACCAATATATACTTCTTTTCCATCACAAATACAATCAACATCAAGTTCAATAGCTCTATCTAAGAATTTATCTATTAAAACTGGAGCATCATTTGAAACTGAAACTGCTTCATCCATATATTGTTTTAACTCTTCTGTAGAGTAAACAATTCTCATTCCACGACCACCTAGAACAAATGAAGGCCGTACAAGAACTGGATAAGATATACTTTCAGCAATTTTAATAGCTTCTTCAACTTCTACAGCTGTCCCATTCTCAGGTTGTAATAATCCTATTTTATCAACAAAAGTAGAGAATTTTTTTCTATCTTCAGCTAAATCAATAACTTCAGCAGTAGTTCCAATAATTTTTGCTCCAGTGGCAGTTAATGCATTTGCTAATTTTAATGGAGTTTGTCCACCAAAATGAACTATAACACCATCAGGGTTTTCTGTCTCTATTACACTTCGTACATGTTCAAAATCAATTGGTTCAAAATATAAAACATCTGATGTATCATAATCAGTTGAAACTGTTTCAGGGTTACAATTGTACATTATTGTTTTAACGCCCATTTCATTTAAAGCAAATGAAGCATGTACACAACAATAATCAAATTCAATACCTTGACCAATTCTATTTGGACCACCACCTATAATCATAACTTTCTTTTCATTACTTACTGGTTTTTCAACTTTAGGTAGTTTTGTGATGTTTGTAGTTGAGTAAAGATATGGAGTTAAAGCTTTAAATTCAGCAGCACAAGTATCAACTTCGTTGTATTCTAAATTTACATCTAAAGATTTTCTAGCTTCATATATATCTTCTTCAGATTTTTTAATTAAACTAGCAATCATAGCATCAGAAAATCCATTTGTTTTAGCTCTTCTCATTGCGTATTCATCACTCATAATTGACTCATCAATTGATTTTTCAATATTATATATTTCTCTAAATTTACTTAAAAACCATGGATCAATTTGACAAATATCAAAAATATCTTCATTTGTAAGACCTTGTCTCATACCATCCATTACATATAATGCTCTATCACAATTTGGTCTTCTAATCTCTTTTTTAATCTTTTCTAAATCTGTACAAATAGAATCAAAACCTTTAAGTCCTGTCTCCATAGAACAAAGTGCTTTTTGAATAGATTCATTAAAAGTTCTACCCATTGACATAACTTCACCAACAGATTTCATTCCAGTTGTAAGCGTAGAATTAGCTTTTGGAAATTTTTCAAAAGTAAATCTTGGGATTTTTGTAACAACGTAATCAATTACAGGTTCAAATGATGCTGTTGTACCAGTAATATCATTTTGAATTTCATCTAAAGTAAAGCCAACAGCAAGTAGTGTTGCAACTTTTGCAATAGGATAACCAGTTGCTTTAGAAGCAAGTGCTGAAGAACGAGAAACTCTAGGATTCATTTCAATTACAATCATTCTTCCTGTTTTAGGACAAATTGAGAACTGTACATTTGAACCACCAGTATCAACACCAATTTCTCTAAGAATTGCAAAAGAAGCATTTCTCATATTTTGGTACTCTTTATCTGTTAAAGTAAGTGCAGGAGCTATAGTAATAGAATCACCAGTATGAACACCCATTGGATCTAAATTTTCAATTGAACATACAATAATACAGTTATCTTTACTATCTCTGATAACTTCCATCTCATACTCTTTCCATCCAAGCATAGATTCCATAATCTCAATTTCATTGATTGGAGAGGCTTCAATACCAGCTTGCGCTAAATCTTTAAACTCTTCCATGTTATATGCAACACCTGATCCTCCACCTGCAAGGGTAAAAGAGGCTCTTGATATTACAGGGAAACCAATTTCACGTGCAACTTTAATAGCCTCATCAACTGTATATGCATTTGCACTTTTTGGTAAATCCATACCAATTTTTACCATAGCATCATTAAAAAGTTGTCTCTCTTCACCTTTTTTAATTGCATCGGGATGAGCTCCAAGGAATTTAACTCCCTCTAGCATTCCCTTATCATACATAGATGTAGCGACATTTAATGCAGTTTGTCCCCCCATTGTTGGCAAAATTGCATCAATATTTTCTTTTTCAATAATCTTAGCAACAACTTCTTCTGTAATTGGCTCTATATAAGTTTTATCAGCAAATTCAGGATCAGTCATAATTGTAGCTGGATTAGAATTTATTAAAACAACTCTATATCCTAACTCTTTTAGTGTTTTTGTAGCTTGAGTACCTGAATAATCAAATTCACACGCTTGACCAATAATAATAGGTCCAGATCCTATTAATAAAATAGATTTTATATCTTCTCTTTTTGGCATTTAAGTTTCCCCATATTGTTTCAATATTCTTAGTTAAAATTCGGATATATTATCTAAAAAGTACTTAAATTTCAGTTACACATAAAATTTTATTTATATAGTTTTATTTATTTAATATGAATTTATTTAGAGAAGATTATAAAAGATAAATTTTTATAAATAAAATTATCTTAACTAAGTATTGAAGTAAGTATGTCTTAACATACTTACTTTAGCTTGGAAGATTAAATTTCTTTGTTTGTAATATACCTTCTTCATCAAAAGAAAGATAATAAAGTATATCTTTTTTGACAGGTAATCCAGTTAAATATCTAATTGCAAGATTTGCTTGAAGAGAACCTATATGCATAACAATAGGACAAGCAATACCATTAGGTTTTCTATCATTTACTACAAATACTGCTTCATATGAAGCTTTTTCAAAAAAACAAACTTGACCATGAAATTCTTCAACTGAACCATAAATCCAAGCTTGATTATTTTTAATACAATATTCATTAATAGCTGCTCTTGTTGGTAAATTATCAGTTGCATCAATTACAATATCAAATTCTAAGCCTCTTTTTGCAAACTCTTCAAAACCTTCATTATATGCAGTAACTTTTGTATAAGGACATCTAGATTCAACTAATTCTTTTAAAACTTCACATTTAGCTTTTCCATCATCACCAACTTTAAATCCAATTTGTCTATGAATATTATGCACACCCACTTCATCAAAATCAACAAATGCAAACTCTCCAATTCCACTGGCACCAAGAGCTATAGCTAAGGTACAACCTAATCCACCTGAACCAATAATTGCTACTTTTTTATTTTGTAAAGAATCTTGTGTTTCTTCACCCCAAAGTTTTATTTGTCTATTAAAAAACTCATGTATTTCACTCATAAATTAATCCTTACTATATAAATTATAGTTTATTTTTTAAATTTTCCATAATAATATCAAAAAATCTTTAAATTATTCTATTTATCTAAAAGTATAACTTGTATTAAATAAAAATTATAAACAAGTTTTTATATTAAAGTTATTTTTATTTAATTTATATAGAATACTTGAAAAAATAAGCAAAAAAACTATAAAAATTTTAAAAAAATAATATATAAATAAAATTTAGTATACAATACAAAGCTTAATAAAACAGAAAAAGGAAATAAATTTGAATAAAAATAATTTTAATATTAAAATTAGACCAACCGTACTATCGATTTTTATAATTGTGGTATTTTTTGTTATTTTTCTTCTATTATCATTGCAATACTATTTTTTAAAGGATCTTGCATTTAATGCAACAAACAATAACTTTAAACAAATATCGGAAAAAATAGAGCAAAGAATAAGTAACTTAGATAAAAAAAATAATGACATAATTTCAAATTTAGAACTTTATGGATCAATAGATAATATACCTAAAAAAGGGAAAAGGCATAAACTATTACCTCTAATATCAAATATTTTGAAAAATAACAGTTCAATATATGCAATTTATGTGGGAAAACAAAATGGAGATTTTTATGAAATAATAAATCTTAATATTGATGATAATTTAAGAAAAAAATATAATGTATCTAAAAAAGTCAAACTACTAGTAATAAAAATTTATGAAGAGAATGGCAAAAGAGTTGAATACCAAGAGTTTTTAGATGAAAATTTAATAGAAGTTTCTTCTACTAAAGAAATAGCAAAATATAATCCAACAAACAGACCTTGGTATAAAAAAGCATTAAAAATAAAAAAAGCAATTAAAACTGATCCATATATGTTTACAAACCTTAACGGAAGAGGAATAACATACGCAAAAAAAGTAAAAACAAAAAATGCTGTTATTGGTATAGATATATCATTAAAAAGTATGTCAGATTTTCTAAAAAAACAACAAACTTATAAAAATAGTGAAATCTATCTATTTAGAGATAAAAATAATATGACAGCAAGTGTAAATAATCGTATTAATTTAAAAAATATAAATTTTAATATGTTTAAAGAAGATTTAAAAACAAAAAATATATCATCTGAATATAATATAACTACAATTAATAAAAATCAATATTTTACATATTTTTCTATATTAAATTCAAATTATGCAACAAATGAGTATTTAAGTATATTATTACCTTTAGAAACAATAATGGCTCCATATAACCAGAAGATATTATATTCATTTATATTTTCTTTTATTGTTTTATTATTAGTAATACCAATTGTATGGTTTTCTACTAGACTTTTAGTTAGTCCAATACATGCACTTTCTAAAGAAAATGAGAAAATTACTAATAGAAAATTTAATGAAGTAACTTATATAAAAACTTATATATCTGAAATAAATGATTTATCAAATTCTTTCGTTAAACTATCTGAATCTGTACAGAAGTATGAAGAAGATCAAAAAAAGCTGATGGACTCATTTATTGAGATAATTGCTAGTTCTATTGATGCAAAATCTAAATATACTGCTGGTCATTGTGAGCGTGTTCCAATTTTAACTATGATGATTGTAGATGAAGCTAATAAAGATAATAATGAATTTAAAGACTTTAAACTTCTTAATGAAGATCAAAGACGAGAAGTTAGTATTGCTGCTTGGCTTCATGATTGTGGTAAGGTTACTACTCCAGAATATGTTGTGGATAAAGCAACAAAATTAGAAACTATTTATAATAGATTACATGAGATAAGAACTAGATTTGAAGTAATTTATAGAGACTTAAAAATTAAATCTCTTGAAAACATAATTAATGGTAGTAATATTGTAGAAGAGAATAATAAACTAAAACAAGAACAAGAACTATTACAAAAAGATTTTGAGTTTATAGCTAAAATGAACGTAGGTTCTGAATTTTTATCAGATGAAGACATATTAAAAATAGAAGAAATATCTAAAAAAACATGGCTAAGATATTTTGACAATACTATAGGTATTTCTCAAGATGAAATAAAAAGATTAAATAGCACTAAAATCACAAAATTACCAGTTAAAGAAAATTTATTAGATAATAAAAAAGAACATATAATACCTAGAGAATATTCATTAGATGAAGAATACGAAAAATACGGTATTAAACAGGAAGTTCCAAAATATTTATATAACTTAGGTGAAATTTATAACTTATCAATAAAACGTGGAACTTTAACCCAAGAAGAAAGATTTAAAATTAATGAACATAGCATTATTAGTATTATGATGCTAGAACAACTTCCATTTTTAGATAACCTAAAAAATGTACCTGAATATGCAACAGCTCATCATGAAACACTTATAGGTACAGGCTATCCAAGAAAATTAACAAAAGAAGACATGAGTCTACCTGCGAGGATTATTGCAGTTGCAGATGTTTTTGAAGCACTTACATCTTCAGATAGGCCATATAAAAAGCCAAAAAGTTTATCTGAATCAATTAAGATATTAAGTTTTATGGTAAAAGATAAACATTTGGATGAAGATATTTTTCAATTATTTTTAAAATCTGGAATTTATATGCAATACGCAAAACAATATTTGAATAATGATCAAATAGATAGTGTTGATATAAATAAATATATTTCTTAAAGAGAAAAGTTCTTCAAGAATATATGTCTTATCTTATTTTTTATCTTCTTGATTAAATATAAGTTTTGCTTCGTCTAAAAGTTTTTGAGCTTCTTCTAATTCTTTCATACCAGTTTTATAAACTTCTAAAGAGTCACTTAATGTTATTTGAGGGTTTGTTAACTTATCAAGTAGTTCTTTAGCTTTTTCTATTTTAACTTCAAAACTCAATTCTTCTTTTTTCTCTTCACTCATTTATTTATTCTCCAAAATATTTACTATATAGTTATCAAATTTTTCTACCTCAACCAAAAACGAATCATGTCCTGATTTACTATCTATCATTTTATACGTTACTTGATTTTCTTTACCTAATTTAATCATAATATCTCTTATTTCTTCCATCTCTTCACAAAAAAATAACATATCATCACTAAAAGATATTAGGTGTAATTTACACTTTACTTTATCAAAAGAGTCTTCTAGCTTATCTTTATTTCTTCCAGCATCAAAAATATTCATAGTTTTACATATATAAAGATAAGATAAAGGATCAAATATTTTTGGAAAACTGTATGCGTTATATTCTAAATATCTTTCTACTTCAAATCTTCCAAAAAGTTCATATAAACCATCAGTCCTAGCATATTCTCTAGCAAACTTATCATTGAATAAAGTTGGACTTAAATATGCTATTAAACCTGCCATTCTACCAATTGCAAGTCCTGGTAAACCTTTTACTTCTAAATCATTTTTCTCATAATATCCATTTTTAAAAAGTGGATCATGACGGATTGCTTCTATTGCTATTTTATTTATTGCAATTGCCCAAGGTCTTGTATATGCAGTTGTAGCTAAAGCAAAAATATGTTCCGCAAAATCTGGAAACTCTATTGAATAACAAATAGCTTGCATTCCTCCCATAGAACCACCAATAACTGCTTTTGCATTTGTAATGCCTAAACTTTTATATAATCTCATTTGAGCTTTTACAATATCAGAGATTGTTAAAATTGGAAACTTTAATCTATATTCTTCTTGTGTTGAAGGATCTATACTTAAAGCATTAGTTGAACCAAAAGTACTTCCTAAGTTATTTGAACATATTACAAAATACTTCTTAGTATCTATTGCTTTTCCATCTCCAATTAATTTATCCCACCAACCAGGCTTAGCTTCATCAGCATAACGACCTGCAACATGATGAGAACCAGCTAAAGCATGACAAATTACTATAACATTGGATTTATCTTTATTTAAAGTTCCATATGTTTCATAAATTAATTCAAATGATTCTAAAATTCTACCACTTTCTAAATATAATGGTTCATCAAACTTTGCAACTTTTGTTTCTATATTCACTTTTTATCCATTTCTAATAATAACTTATAAAATTTATTCGTTTGTAATTAAGATATTATCTAAAAGATGATAAATAAGTAGTAAAATATATTCTATAAACTTAGTTCATCAGGTGATACTTTCATTATCTTTTGCCATGAATTATCTGGCGACCATTCATTGAATACATTTAAATTTATGTTTTCAAAAGGTGTTTCTAATATATACTTATGATATACGTACATAAAAGCAGATACTCTATAATTCATAATACAATGAACCCATACTTTTTTGTGAGACAAAGAAGATAAAATATCTAAAAAGTCTTGTAGGTTTTTTAATGTTGGATTTGTAAATTCTACTGGTATATGAATATAATTCATACCTAAAAAAGTTACAATTTCATCTTCTCTTTCAATTTTACCTTCACTATTAGCAACTGCAAGATTAATGACTACTTCAAATCCTTCTTTTAAAATATTTTCAAACTGCTTTTCGCTTGGTTGTCCAGAAGTTGATATATTTTCATTAATTTTAATATAATTAATAATATCTTGCATTTTTTATCCTTTTATTTTCAAAGATTTCATCTACTCTTTTAATATACTCTATTTTTAACTTTTCACTAATAAAAGATGAATAAAAAGAGTTTTTTACAAGTTTTACTATATCTTCTTTATTTAATTCTAGATTATTATATAAATTAATAAAATTTTGATTTAAATAACCTTTAAAATAAGCAGGATCATCAGAGTTTACTGTAACATTTAAACCTAAATCCAAAAGTTTTTTTATATTGTGCTGTTTATAATTATCAAAAACTTTTAACTCTATATTTGAATTTGGACAAACTGTTAGTGGTATTTGTTCTTCTTTTAACCTTTCTAACAATTTATTAGATTTTATACTTTGAACACCATGATCAATTCTTTGTATTTTTAATAAATCTAAAGCTTCATAAATATATGATACTTCAGCTTCTTCTCCAGCATGAGCTACAAGTTTAAAACCAAGCTCACTAGCTTTTTTAAATACCCTTTCAAACTTTGAAGGTGGATTTCCAATTTCAGAAGAATCAAGGCCTACTCCTATAATACTATCTTTAAACAATAGAGATTCTTCTAATGTTTTAAAAGCTTCATCTTCAGATAAATGTCTTAAAAAACACATGATGATATTAGATGTAATACCAAATTTGTTTCTTGCATCTTCTAAAGCTTCTTTGATACCACAAATTACAGTTTTAAAAGATATACCTCTTGAAGTATGAATTTGAGGATCAAAAAATATCTCCGTATGTATAATATTATTTTCTTTACATTTTAATATATATTCCCAAGTTAAACTATAAAAATCATCTTTTGTAATAAGTACATTTGCACCAGCATAATAAATATCTAAGAAACTTTGTAAATTACTAAAATTATATGCTTTTTTAATATCTTCGATACTATTATAAGGAATTTTAATTTGATTTTTCTTTGCTAATTTAAACATTAACTCTGGTTCTAAAGAACCTTCAATATGTAAATGTAATTCCGCTTTAGGTAATTTTTTTATAAATTCAATCATTGTATATATTAGTCCAATTTTTTTTTGTTTTTATTATACTATTTTTTATACTAAACATTTTTGGGTATTGTAAAATTATATTTTTTCATACATATCTTTAGTTTTTCATAATATTCACTATTAAACTCTTCATCTAACGGTGGGTTTAATAAATTACAACACAAAACACATACATATCTATCATCAATTAAAGCACTTATTGCTTCTGAAACATATTCTGTAAGATTTGAGTCTTTATATAGTAAATCTATTTCTTTATGCGTTAAAGAATAAACTAAACCAGATACTTGAGAGTTATTGTCTCTTAACAAAGTAGCCATTTTTCCAATTCTAAGTTTATATCCATGAATTAAAGCTTTTCTTTGATTTCTAGGAATTACTGATTTTAATTTTAAAATTTCCTCATCCATATATAAACCATAAAAAAACACATCTACTAATCTATCTTTTGAATTATCAATATTCATTTTTATTTATCCTTTTAATTATATTTAACTTCTTTCTTCAAATGCTAACCTTAAACCTAAAATTGATCTAGACATAACTAAAATCATATCCTGAACAGGTGTTAAAATAATGACTATAGAACTTAAAATAAATACAATAGATATAGATTCCATAATTTTTATAACTAATATTGATTAAAATCATATTTTTATTAAAGGCTTTTAATTATAATTTTAAAAATTAATATTAAAGGTTAGACATGGATTTATATAATATTGCTTTAATACTTCATTTAATATGTGCCATTTTATTTGTTGGATTTATTTTTGCTGATGTTGTTGTTTTTAAAGCACTTAGGAATAAATACTCAGAAGAAAAAACTCAAGAAATAAAAGAGACTATATATGCAAGAGGTGTAAAAATATATCCGCCTGCTGTTTTAATTCTTATTGGGAGTGGAGGATATATGTTTTCAAAATATATTAACTCTACACTTGGATATTTCAATTCAAACTTACAAATTATTTTGTGGATTAAATTCTTTTTAGTTTTATCTATTGTGGTTGGTGTAGGATATGCTTTATCATGTAGATTTAGAGGAATTCAAGAAGCTGGTTTTATGAGAAACTTTCATTTTATTACTCTTTTTCTTAGTATTATAATCGTAGTTTTAGCAAAAATCATGTTTATGGTATAAAATAAATATATGCTTATTTAGTTTTTGTTATAATTTCAGAAAAGTTAGGATGCATTATGAGTAAAGTAAAAGAACTAGAAAAAATTTTAAAAGAAGATATTATGATTGAACTTGAAGAATCAATTGAAGCATTAGTATCAAAAGTTAAAAAAAAGAAAAATGACAAAGATTTAAAAGAAGAGCTTAAATATCTAAGAGAAGTACAAACATATTTTGATGCTACATTATATGAAATTGATAATAATAACTTAAAAGAAGAAGAAGCTCTTGAAATTTTAGATACTTTAGAAGAAATGAGAATTGAAAACCAAGAGATATAAATTTATCTATTTATAAATTAAAGGTATTAAAAAATGAATTGGGTAGCTCATATCTTTTTATCAGAATACGATATTGATTTTCAACTAGGTAATTATCTTGCGGATCCATTAAAATTAAAAGTATGGGAAAATGCAAATAATAATTTAAAAAAAGGTATGAATACTCATCTTAAAATAGATTTATATACAGATTCACATGAAATTGTATTAAATTCTAAAAATACATTAAGAGAAAAAGGTTTATTAAAATCAATTGTAATTGATATGACTTATGACTATTTACTAACTAAAAATTGGGATAAATTTTGCAATATTAACTTTGAAGAATTTACTAATACATTTTATGAAAATGCTAAAAAAAGAGTAGATAGTTTTCCAAAAAAAGCTCAGTCACCCATTAATCGATTAATAGAAAACAAGATATTGAATAATTATAAAACTTTAGATGAACTGAGAATAGGTTTTAATAAATTTGATAAAAGACTTTCAAAAAAACTTTTATCAAGAGATACGACAAGTAGCTATTTTAAAAATGTTTGTCATAATATAGATTATTTAGAAAGTGATTTTTTAGATTTTTTTCCTCAATTATGTAATCATATTAAACCAATAATAGAAGAAAAAAATATAAGTCACTGGAAAATATAAAAACTATTTTTTATTCTTTTTTCTTGAAGCCTTAGCCATTTTAGCTTTTTTCTTTGCCTTTGATTTTGCTAAATCTAGATTTGTTCCTTTTCTAGCATTAATCACTTGATCACTATTATTTTTATCTTGTGAAAATCCAACTCTTACTGAATTTTTATTTTGATTTCCTTTTTGCGCAAGTTTATCACCCTTTGTACTTTTAATACTTGAATTATTTAATTCTTTTCCACTCATTATTTACCTTATTAAGTTTTTTGTATTGTATTAAAAAACCTATAAAAAATAAGTTATACAGTAAAAAATATATCTAATAATTCTAAACTTAAATAAAAATGAGTATTATATATTGATATTTTATATTAATAATATAGAAAGGCTATAAACTTTTAGGTATAATTAACTTTAAAGAAAAAGGTATAGTATGGGAATTAAAAAAAATCAAATAGTTACGATGAACTACGAATTAAAAATTAATAATGAAATTCTTGATACAAATATTCATGGTGAACCTATAAAGTTTAAATATGGTCAGGGTGAAATAATTCATGGTCTTGAAAAGAAAATAGCAACAATGAATGAAGGTGAAAAAAGAGAAATCAAAGTTTCATCATTTGAAGCTTATGGAAAATACAATGACAAACTAGCAGAAATTCTTCCAGTATCAGACTTTGAGGGTATTAATTTAAAAATAGGAATGGTACTTGAAGCTGATGATGAAAATGGAGAAACATATAAAGCTACAGTAACTGATGTTACAAAAGAAAATGTTACCGTTGATTATAATCATCCTTTAGCTGGTAGTGATTTAGATTTCACTGTCATAATAAAATCTATAGATTAATTTATAGAATTACAAAAACTAATCTATTATCAAATTTTATTAAAATCTTATAATTTTAATATATATACATAAGGAATACTATGACTTCTAATTCAATTGAAATAATTGATAAAAAAATCGAAGAACTTAGTAAAGATGAAACAGAATATAACTTTTCTACTATTAAACAAAAAGTTAAACAAATATTAAAAAGCGTTGATATATTTTTTATTGATAATAAACTAAATGATAAAGCTGTTGATATGTATGTAAAAAGTGTAATAACTAAAAGAAATAATTTAAAAAAAGCACAAGAAAAAACTAAAGTAGATAATACAAAACAAACAAAATATATTCTAATAGAAAAAATATGTAATCAGTATGAGTTTAAAAATAAAGAAGAATTGATTTTAAAAGTTGAAGAACTTGAAAAGAAAACTAACTTAGAATTAAATGAAATTAATAATTCATTTTAAATTCTAGAAGTTAAAAAATCAACTTCTAGATATAATATTTTAAAAAAATTTAATTAAGTGCACCAAACATATCTTCTGTTACTTCGCTTACATCTTTAGTTCCATCAAGTTCTACCATAACACCCATTTTTGAATAAAAATCAATTAATGGAGCTGTTTGCTCATGATATGCACCCAATCTACTTTTTACAGTTTCCGCATTGTCATCTTTTCTAATAATAAGATCTGAATTACAATAATCACACTCTTCATCTTTTTTAGAAGGATTAAATTCTACGTGAAAAGATGCTCCACAATCTGAACAAACTCTTCTTCCAGTTATTCTTCCAACGATTAATTCATCTGGAACATTTAAAGAGATAACTTTATCTAACGATATTTTCATATTAGACATTAATTCACTTAAAGCCTCAGCTTGAGCTAATGTTCTTGGAAAACCATCAAGAATAAAACCTTTTTTACAGTCCTCTTGGGCAAGTCTATCTTTAATAATACCAATAATAGTTGAATCAGGAACTAATTGTCCTGCATCCATGAATTTTTTAGCTTCCATACCCATATTAGTTTTATCTGCAATTGCAGCTCTTAAAATATCACCTGTAGAGATTTGAGGGATATCATACTTTTCTATTAAAAACTTTGCTTGAGTACCTTTTCCTGCACCTGGTGCACCAAATACCATTAAATTCATGTTCAACTTCCTTGATTTCTTTTTTGAGATTGTATAAAAAAAGTTGTTAAGAACAGATAATATGACTAAGAAATTAGAATCAAATGACATAAAATCTATATTTATTACATCTTAATTATTAATTAATTTTAAAATTCAAAAAAGTTTATTTAAAATTCTTTTTTGTTAGACTATAAAATTATAAATGGAGTAAGAAATGAATATTGATCAAGAAATAGAACAAATACTAGATAGTATAAGAAAAGTAGCTTTTTATGTAGGACATGGTAAATATAATGATTATATGAGTACAGAAGAAGTTTTAAAAATAAAAGAAACTCTAGAACAAATACTAGAGCTTGAAAAAGATTATGAAGTAGCAAAAACAAATGAAGAAAAAGAGTATATTTATAAAAAATTATCTATTTATAAAACTTTTAGTGTCAAAGATTTTATTAATTACAATATAGATACTTAAAGAAGATTTTTCATTAGCATTTTTTCTTCTTCTAATGATAAAAACCTCCATTTGGAATTTTCAATATTAAGATTAAAACTACCAATACTTATTCGTTTTAAAGTTACTACTTTTAAAGGCGTACCAAATTTTGGATCTTTTAAAGCTCCAAAAAGTCTACGAATATGACGATTCTTACCCTCATCAATTTTTACTATGAGTTTTGTTTTTGCACCACCCATGCCTATTTTCTCAACATTTAGAGCTTTTAGTAAACCAAACTTACTTTCTACTCCTTTCATAGCCATTTGTATATGCTCACTAGTTACATGTCCCCTAACCCAAATTTCATATACCTTAATACAATTACCAGGTTTAGTTAAAGCATTACCAATTTTACCATCACGCGTAAACAACAAAAGACCCTTTGATTCTAAATCAAGTCGTCCTATTGGCATCCATTCGTCATCAAAAGCCCAATTAGGCAAAAGTTCATAAACTGTTTTTCTTCCAAGTTCGTCAGATCTTGTAACAACATAGCCCTTAGGTTTATTTAGTGCTAAAAGTTTAGTAGATTCATTTGTTGTGCTATTCATTGGGAATATTCCTTGGAGTATTTAAAAGCTTTTTAATATATCAATAGTGTAGATTTAAGAAAAACATCTATTATTTTATACGCATTCTATCAAAAAAACAAATAAAAATGATTAAGTATAATTCCAATGAAATATTATTCACCATTTAAAACTGACATAACTGTTGCTCTACTTGTTTTAAGTTCACGTGTTATTTTTGAGATATTAATATCTCCATTGATAGTATAATACTCTTCATCATCTAACATTTTTAATATAGTATCTTTTTTATCAAGTAATTCTTTGCTTGTTTGTTTTTTCACAAAGGTAAAATCTTCTTCACTCATAGTTTTAAGAGCTTCTAAATCTCTTTTAATTGTTGGTATAGTAACGTTTAACTCATGTGCTAAATCTTTAGGGTCTTCAATACCACGTAAAATCAAATCCCTTAAAGCTATTCTTCTAGTTTTTATTTTACGTCTTCTATGATAAGAAATTTTCATTATAATTTATTTATATTTTTTACTTTAAAAATTATCTTATTCAACTGTTTTTATATCAACAAGTTCAACAAAACACTCTTTTTTAAGTAGCTTTCTACTAGTAGCATCCTCTTCAACAAGAGAAATAATATCAGCAAAATCATCTTTTAAAACAGTAAAACTATAGTGTTCTTTAATAGTTTCAAGTTTAAATTTATCACTTAGTTCAGAATCTATATTAATATCAATATTTCTATAACCTTTTGCAAATTCACTTTTAATAGTCTTAACTATTTTCTCATTCTTTAAAAGTTCTTCTAAACTAATAGAAAGATTCAAATCATTTTTATGTACTACCTTATACGTAACTTCAATATTGCCATTCACGGTTTTTTCCTTAGTTTCAATTTTACTAACCTTTATTTAGTTTATATAAGTATACAAAAAAAAATCAATTTATTTAAAAATATTGCAATTTGTAATTAATACCAAATAAAAAAACAGCACCTTAAATAAAGTCATTTCTTTATAAATAAAGTAAAATTATTGAATAATTATTCCCTTTTATTGAAAATATAAGTAGATAATTGTATATTATCAAAAAAGTTGAAGGCTGTAAATGGATTTTATAATTACAAAAGGTCAAGTAGGGACAAGACCAAGAGTTGAATTACCTAGTAGTGGTTTTTTAGAAGCCATTGGAGAAGAAGGAATGAGACAACTTATTTCTGATCACTATGATTTATTAAAACAAAGTAATATTAGAGGTTTATTTCCACCAAGTGATGAAGGCTTTGAACTAGCAAAAAAACATTCAGCTGATTTTTTTATTCAAATTTGTGGTGGACCAAAATATTTTAATCAAAGTAGAGGTAACCCAATGATGGCAGCACGTCATGCTCCTTTTGCAATTACTTCTAAGGCCAGAGATATTTGGTTGGAATCTTATATCATTATTTTAAAAAAACTTGATGTTGATGAAAAACTAAAAGAATCTTTTTGGAAATACATAGATATCTTTTCAATATGGATGATGAATACTCACGATAGTTCAAGTTTTCAAGAGTCAATGAAAACACAGAAACCACAAGCTTTTAGAACATAATAAAAATAAAAGAGTAATAATGTATAACCCAATTTCATGTGAGTTTTTTGACCAGTTAAATGTAGCTATGCAAAGAAAAATTCCTTCAACTGTTGTTTATCTAAAAGACGAAGAGACAAAAGAAACGCTCAAAGGTATTGTAAAAACTATGGAAGTAGTAGATGGAAAAGAGTTCTTAGTCTTAGACTCAAAAGAAAAAATAAGACTAGATACAGTACTCACTTTCAATGGAAAAAGACATAGGGAAGAATAAGAAAAAAGGGAACTGTCCTATCCTGACCTATTCTTTAAAAGTGGAGATT
>JAAETO010000235.1 GCA_024228275.1 Arcobacter sp. | reverse complement strand
GCTTAAGTGTAGATTGTGATGTAACAGACACTGTAAGTTTACAAAGAGATGATCCAAAAGAAGATTTACTTCATGAAGCTTTGTATTATATAGAAAATGGAAGTTGTGCTGATGGACAAAAACTTAGTGATGATTTTTATACTCTTAATTAGATAAGAAATTATATAAAATTTAAATTATTAATTATATTTACAAAACTCTTCAAGTTTAGAAGCAAAATATACAGGACACTCTAGCATTGGGTAGTGTCCTGCTTCTTGACACTCAACTATTTCTAAATCTTTATATGTAGTTTCAAATTTTCTTTTTACTTGTTTTATAGCAAAAATAGGAAAGTCATATTTTCCAACTATTATTTTAATAGGTATTTCAATATCTTTTGCTTCTTCTTCAAAATCTGTATTTAAATACATATTCATATAACCAACTCTTGCTTTTACTATTGAAGCATTATATGCCATTTTAATTCTTGTTTTTGCCCAAGTTTCATTGTGTCTTTTACTAGCACTATAAACTATTTCTTCAAGATTTCCTTTGTTATCTTTCATATCATTTAACAAAGTCTCTTTTGACTTTTCAGACATTTTAATTCCAGAAGCAGGTATTGGAGTAACTAATATCAAAGATTTTAT
>JAAETO010000234.1 GCA_024228275.1 Arcobacter sp. | reverse complement strand
TATTTTCGTTTTAAAACAATTTAAAATTTTTAATTTTTAATTAATCTAGTTTTAATTTTTATTAAATATCTTTTATTTTAATTAAGTTTAGATTAATGAAAAGAAAAAGTAGTATTAAAGGTGCAAAAAAATCTAATCGTAGAAATAAAAAGAATACAGAAATAATAGTAAGACAAATAAAAGAAAATATTGATAGTCAATTAAGACAAGTAGAATACGCTGCTTTTTTTGTTCTATTTCTTTTAATTGGAGCAATTTCTTTTCTTATTTATAAGCTAGTTAATAGAAAACCTGAAACTGATGATGATACTAATGATAAAATAAATAGTCAAAAACCTGGAAATGGTATAAGTGAAAAACCAAGTGATAAACCAAGTGATAAACCGGATAATGGTAATGGAGAAGTGACACCTCCTGAACCACCAACAAAATCTAAATCTCCAACATTTGGATCTGAACTTGAAAAAATATTTACTGGTGAAGCTATAGAAAATGTTCCTAATTTTGTATGGTATATAATAGCATTTTTATTAATTATTTTAATTCTATTATTTATGAGACGTAATTTTAGAGCCTATAGTAGATGGTACAGACAAGCTAAATTTGGTCAAAGATTACTATTTTTAACTGGATTATTAGGTTTAGCATCATTAGTTACTTATTTTGTTGGTCCACCCGGGGCTTCCGCAGCTTTGTTTACAGCTTTTTTATTTTCCGGTTTATTATCCTTTATTGTTTTACTGATTAATGCTGCTTTTACGAAGTTAACTTTGTTGGAGGATTTTTTTGAAAGAGAGCGCTTTATAAACGATGCAATCGATGACAACCTAGATTTCAACGAAGAAAATAGTGATGTAATTGAAGGTTTAAAAAACTCACTCAGAGATGAAAAGTTGTTTAATAAAGACCAACAAGAATACTTTAGAAATCTTGAAAGTTATAGAGTACTTGCAGATACACTGCAAAGAGAAAATACGAAAAGCTATTTAAGCAGATTTCTAAACTATATTGTTTATTTTAATAGTCCTTCGTCAGAAGAATTAATTGAAAAAATTAAAGAAGGGGAGAATATTGAATCCGGATCAATATTTGTTACATTCAATAAATTGGCTGGTGGTGTAAATTATCCAGAGATATTTAAAAGTATTGATAAAAAATTAGTTGTAGACGTTCTTACTGGAGTTGAATCTGAAGCAATAAAATTTGAAGAGTTTGGAGAAAGTCTACCAGACATAGCCGAAAAGGGATTTCAAAAGTTCAGAAACAGAGCAGGTTTTGTTGATATTCCTTTAAATGAAACTGAAAGCGATAGAATTGATAGAGATACGTATTTTAAAGAAAGCTCAGGGAGAATGAAATCGTTGCGTAATTAATATTTATTTTACTTTTAAATTGATAATAAATATTAATTATCTAGAATATTAGTATTGTTTAAATGAAAAATTTTTTAACAAAATCATTAAATGAAGTGGAACTAGATTATGTTATAACCAAACTTCATAAAGTTAATCAAAAATTTAAGTTAGTTATTGTTTTGTTTGTTTTAACAATTATTATTTTTATTATTTTATTATGGTACATTTTAAGTTACAGAAAGAAAAACTTAAAGAAAAATGATAAAATAATCCCAGTTAAAAATATTAATTTAATAAAATCATCAAATATATCTAAAAAGGTTTTAACGGTTTTATTAAACGAGAAAAAAGAAGAGGATATTCAAATTTTATCACCTTTTCTTACTGTATTATTATGTATTACTGTAGTATTTTTAATTATTTTTAATCTTATAACAATTTATATTTATAAAAAACGAAAATTATTGAAAACTAAATGTAATGAAGTCATTAAAGTAAAAGATCCTTTAAAAGAAACTTTTAAAATAGGAACTCCAGTTAATTCATCAAAAGTAATCACAGAAGTAAAAAACAATGAAATTACTGAAAGTGAACTGGCAAATGAAGAATTAAAAATAAGAAAAAATTATAAATATCTGAAATCTATTGCCGAAAGATATGGAGAATTAACTGAAGATCCAACAGATATGAAACTTCATGAAATTAATTCAAGAATTAAAGATTTAATAAAAGAATTAGGACAGGAAGTACATAAACCTGATAGTTTCAGCAAAAATAAAAAGATTGATGATTTAAATAAAAAAATACAGGTATGGGAAAATGTTAAAGTCAAGAATTCTGAGTATATAAAACAACTAGAATTAGAAAGTAAAAAATTTTATAAAGATTTTGAAGGAATAATTGATGCTTCTATTAAGGAACTAAAAGATGATATTAAAGAACAATATGGAAATAAAAGGTCACAGTTAGTCTCGAGAATGGGTGATGCATTATTAGGTGTTATTGAAGCCAGAAACATAACAGTTGAAAAGGAAGGTGTTCCTGGTGGTCGTGAAATAACGAGAGAAGAATATATACGTCGAAGACCTGATTTAACTAATATACCACTTAATATTTCCATTAGACAGAAACTTGCTCTATATGGCTTGTTACCTGTTTTTTCTCCTAATACTGAAGAAAAAGTTTATAAGTGGAAAGAAAGTTTGCGTCAAAGTATTTTGAAAGCTGTAACAAATCCTAATGAATTTAATGTTAAAGACGAATCAAATAAAGCATCTTATTTTTGGTCAAAAGATTTTTTAAACGAACAAAATAAAAAAAATAAAGAAGAAAGAGAAATACTAAAACAAAAAAATAAAGCTTTCAGAGAAAAACAAATCAAGTCAGAAAATAATGGAAAATTAAAAGCTTCAAATGCTCTTCTAGACTTTCTTTCGAATAGAAATTCAAATAAAATAAATAAGAATTCGGATGAGACAAAAACTGGTAAATTAAATCAATCTAGAATTAATGCTTTGGATTTTGCATTAAAAAAAACAGTTAAGAAAGAAACTCATAAAATTACTCAAGAGGAAACAAATATTGCAACGATTTCTGCTTATGATTTTAAGAAACGCTCAAAACAAATAGAAGCAAATTTAATAAATATTCTTAAAAGAAATTAAGTTAAAATAAAATATTTTTTAATTAAACTTTAGGAGGTGGAAGTGGCTTATTATCTGTATTAATATTAAATATACTAAAACTTACTATCAATATCAAAACAACACAAAATATTAAATTTTGATCCATTTTTTATTTATTTATATATATATTTTAACTAAGATTAAAAAAAGTAGTAATTTGATTTTTACTAAAGTTGTCCGAATAGAAAATTTTAATAATTTTTAATAAAAAGGATGTTCATCTTCTTCTTTTAAAGTTTTCTTTGAAATTCCAATTTTTTTTGATTTTCTGCGTTTACGAGTTTTTTCTTCTTCTTCTGAATCTTCTTCTAATTCTTCTTCTTCTGATTCTTCTTCTTCTGATTCTTCTTCAGACTCACTTTCATTAGAATCATCTTCTTCTTCTGAATCATCTTCATCAGATTCCTCTTCACTTGTTTCTTCATCAGAATCTTCTTCAGATTCATCTTCTGATTCTTCTTCTCCTTCAGAAGAGTCTCCAACATCATCAAAGTTTTCTGATTTTTTATCTAAATGAGGTGCTATTGCTTCGAGCGGTACCATCATTCGTAATGCAGTCGCTACTGCATTTCCGAAACATCGTAACAATTCTTGCCTAATTGCAAGTCTATCTCTGTCTGGAAGATCAGGACTTAATACACCTACATTATCATAAATTGCTCTAGCAGATTCGATATAACATTTTAAGATAAAGTCAGAAAATTTAGGAACTTCTATTTCTATATCTTCACTATTTTCGTCTTTTTGAACAACAACACTCATTAACATAACATTTCCAGCATAAGCATATCTAAAATAAGACTCAGTATCAGGATAAGCTTGCACAATTTCTTTTGCTCTACGATTAATTTCAAGTTGATTCCATGTTTGAATTGCTGCTAGACGTTTTTGAAAATCTTTTTCTGAACTACTTCTTTTATACAATTTTTGAAAATAACGGTAAATACGGTTTAACATTCGCATACAAAGTTGATTATAAAGCTCTGAATATGCAGCTCCAAATTCACCACCGTTTACACGTTTTCCTTTCTTTTTACTTTTTTCTTCTTCTACGGCTTCTTTAGCAACATCGAGAACTTCTCCTGAAGTAACAATATCACTTTCTTCTTCTTCTTCTTCTAGATCTTCTTGTTCTTCTTCTTCTTGATCTTCCTGTTTTATTGTTTTTTCAGTTTTGGGTTCTTCTTTTACTACAACTTCTTCAACTTCTGGTTCAATTTCAATAGGAGGTGGTATAGGTGCTTTATTGATTTTTACTTTAGTGTTTAATTCGTCTGTAACAACATCATCAAGATCTTTTTTAGGTTTTTCAGGCGTGTTTCTTTTCAATTCAGATTCTTGATTTTTTAATTTTTTTTTCAATGCTTTAATTTTCTTTCTTTGTTTTTTTTCAATTAATGCCCGATCCATTTTTCTTATTTTATATATATAAAACTATGAAGGATAATCTTTTATAAACTTATTTTTTTTACTTTTTTGATTTTAAATTTTTATTTTTTTCTTCTTTTTCATTTTTATTTTTTCGATAAATAACAAAAAATAATAAGAAAATGATTGCAAGAATGAAAATATAATTGGAACTAATAAAAGATGATATATTCTTAGTATCAATCATTCCACTCATTTTTTCTGTTGTTGAATTATTTAAACGACCTAAATGAGGATCAGCAAGAAATCTTTCTCGTTCAGATTTACTCATCTTTCTTAGTTTTTGATGTTCATTTTCATTCCAACCAGTAAAGTCTTTTTTGATTTCTTCAAAACTTGGACTAGTTTTATTATTTTTTTTATTTACTTTATCGTGTAAATCATAAACCCAACGAGCTAATGAATCAGTACTTTCAGCGTCAATAGGATTTTCATTAATATATTCTTGATAATGATTTGCACATGATGGGCAAGGTATAACAGGACCTACTGACTTAAAAAAATCTATATAATCTTTTCTTTGTTCTTCCGTTGCATCATTAGGGAAAGTAAACGCAATTGACTGTAATGATTTCCATAAAGAAGGACCAAAAAATTCAACAAATCTACTTGGATATGACATTTTTTTTATTATTTACTTTCTTAAAAAAAAAGAACTTTTTTTCTATAATTCTTTTTTTCTTGATAATATTACATGTTAAAATGAAATATGTCATATATTTTACCTAAATCACTTAACTCAAGATTAAAAATATATAAAGTTTCGGTATCAACACCTGAAGATAAAATAGTACAAAATACAAGTGATTTTGATTACGAAGTAACTTTACCATATCAAATAACTGATGTAATAGGAATGGCATTAGTTGAATGGTCTTTTCCTAAGGATATTATACCTAGTTTTTATCCTACAACTACTACACTCACTGGTAATAAAAGCCTAGATTTTAGATTAGAAAACATCCATATAGCTAATGGTCCGCAAGATTTTTCTGTTGAATTTCCAACTAAATATTTATCTTATGATAATCCGAGTGATAGTGCCTCTAGTTATATTGAAGTACTAGCTCAGTTAATGAATGATGCAATATCTGCCGATCCAGGCTGGAAGGATCTAGTTCGAATTAGTGTGGTACCTTCAGCTTTAAGAGCAACAATATTAATAGTTTCTAATATAGATATTACTCTTCCAGCCAATACTTTCACTCAATTGACTTTATTGTTTAATTCAGGTCCAAATTCTGATACCTCAGCTCACCTTGAAATGGGATGGCCGGTTAAAGCTGATTACACGTCTAGTTCTACTTTATTTTATTTAAATACAGGAGCTCAAGCACTTGAATCACCTGCACCAGTTCAATTAAGATCAGCTAAATATATTGATGTTTTTGTCAAAGAATCAAGTCAGAAACCGTTACAACGTGTTTTTGTACGTGATGATAATTACATTACAAATATTTTTAGTACAACTGGGGTCAATAGATTTTCTATTGATATTGATAATCCGCCAAGAATTATTAAAAAGTTACATATTAGTTTAAGGTATCAAGGGGCTGGTAACCCAGGTGCTTTTATTTTAAATAACACACCTATTTTAATACCGCATTCATTTACTTTTCATATTATTTCGTTAGTTAGTGAAGAAAACAAAAACCCAACATACGTTAAACAAAGTTTAACTTATTAATAATTAATTTTCCTCTTCATTTTCTGTTTTATTATATTCATTTTTATTTTTATAATTATATAAATTAAATAAAGTTTCACCAGTAGTTTTTACTGAATAATAAGCTATATTTGAAACAGCATATATAGTATTACCAATTCCTAATGTATTTGTTAATAAAAACGCAGTTGCAATTGGATTAGTTATTGAATATTCAATTAAATACGCAGCAATATAATATACCATCTTAAATATTTAAAATTAATAAGAGAAAATTTACTAAATCTTAATTTATTATTTAATTTTTAAATAAATTTATAAACTCAGGCAGAGTTAAAGTTCCGTCTCCATTAGTATCAAGTTGAGAAAAATCAATATCAACATTATAAACAATTTCAACGTATTTCTTTAATGTATTAACTTCTTCTTTATTCAAGACCGAATTTCTGTTTTTATCTACTAAAGTGAATAAAGAAACCAAATTATTATTTTGATGTTTATTATTTTCTTTAGCAATGCTTTGATGAATTGTTCTAAGCTTGTTTTCTACTTCTCTTAAGTCTTTTTCTGTACCATCTAAAAGTCCTGTTATTCCCCTAAGATCTTTTATTTCTTCATTTAATGAACCTATCGATATTCTAAATTCATCATTTGATTCTTCTAATTCTTTTACATTTGACAGCAATTTTTTATTTTCATCTTTAAAATCATTTACAGAATCAGCAATTTTTTTTGATAACCCTAATGAATGAGTTCTTTGAGCGCCAAGTGATCCTGTAAAACAAAGACATATTGAAGAGATAATATAGTATGTTCCTCCTGCAACAATTGAGTATATAATCGAACCTAAACCAATTAAACTAGATAGCCAAAAACAAGGTTCCGAATAATCATTTATTCTTGGAAATGCCATAATACTTAATTATAATAAAAGAAATGTCTATTACACTTTTAGTTTTAGAATGAAATTGCCAAGTAATTGGATTTTATATATTTGTTGCTCTATCTGTTGTTGTTGCTTTTCAAATAATTCTACAAGAAAAAATGATAAGAATTCTTAATCTATATCAAACAAATAAATATTGCAACTAGATTCACGTCCTCTTACTTATATATATATAATATAATATAATAGGGAGGAGATGAATCTAGTTGTAGTTATTTATTAATTTTTATTTTTAATTCTTTTTTTTAATTTTTTTAAAATTTTACCTTTTTTCACCGGTGGAAAAAATAATGTTATTATCGCGTTAGTAACTAATGATGCTAAAACTGAAAATATAAAAACTGTTAATAGAATCCATAACAATTCATTCCACCTCGGAAGTTGTAATTTTCCTACTCCAATTGAATAATGAATAATTGATTCAGCGGTAAAAAAGAACCAAGTAATAAGAGTGCCTAGTAAAACTCTCTTTGCAACCATTTGTCAAAAATAATTTAAGATTTTTAATTTTTAAAACAATAATTCATCTGCAAAATACGGGTTTGTCTGGTTGGGTTCTTTTAACTTGAAATTTTAATGCCATAAAATGATCTAATCCTCCAAAGTTATATATGGTTCCGTCAGGTCTTCTTAAGGTAATTAAAAGCTCTTTTATCCTGCTTTTTCCATTTCTGTAATATTTTTTTACAGGATAACTCCCACTACTTATTTCAACCATTCCTTCATTTGAAAAAGCCGGATCTTTCACTAAAATTACACCAAAACAATCGCCAATATCAAAACGATTATCTGGTCCAGGTTGAGGAAATGCAATATCGTTGTTATTTAATACGTCAATATCAAGCACAATAAGCCACGATCCGCGAAGATCACTATATTGATTTCCATGTAACGAATTCGTGTATCTTTGATCAACTGAATTACTCGGTCCAAATAAGGCATAATTAGTAGTGCTAATTAAATAGTAAGTATCAGAAGTCATGTCATACAAACCTTCTTTTTCGACTATATTTCTATCGAAACCAAGAAGTGAAAACAGATCATCATTATAATTACGCCACGGCTGTTGATTTGATAAAGGTAATGGTTGTATATGAAGTGCGAAAGGAGTATTCACTGCTAAACTATTTTGATCTACCAACTGAAAAATAAATTTTCTAGAACTTACAATATATGCAACTTTAAATTGTTCTTGACCAGGTGCTAAATTGCCAGCATTATTTACTACAGCACCAGTAGCATTATCAATTGTATACGGTACCGGAATTTGAGAAGCAAATTTACTTTGATTTAATTGTCTAGTTATTTCAATTGATAAATTTTCGCCTTTATAAGAACCAACAGGAATTTCAATTGTTACTGGGTTTGTGTGAGGAGCGAAACTGTATCTAATTATGTAATTACTTTTATTTACTGTAGGTTCGGTTAAAGGAAAACTAGCTTGGATTAAACTTGCTTCAATAATATTGTCAATTTCAGCATCTAAAACTACTTTATATTGGCCAGGAGAAGGAAAAATATTTCTATTTCGAACTGCTGAACTCAAATATAAATAAACAGTTTCAATCTCATCATCTTTCCCTTGCTCGTCTTCTTTCCAACCTAATGCCAGATTATCCATTGTTGCTGTAAGTTTAGCGCCTTCATCAGCACAGATCCATTCTTCTGATTCTTCAAGCTCTTTTTTATGTTTTTTTATGTACTCTCTTACTTTTTCAATATTAGACATCTTAATTTATTATATTACAAGAAAATTAAAAATATCGCAGTTTTATACGCCTCCAAAGTAATCTGGATATTCTTTCCTTTTCATGATTGGTATATCGTAAACGTCTACAGTTGTTTTGAAAGTTACCTTCTTTTTAAAAGAACAGTTTTCGGGCTTATCAATTTTAACTTCGATTTCATGTGGTAATTTATATTCTTCTATGTTAGAAAAAAGACTATTTTTTCTTTTTAAAAAAATTATAAGTAAAATTATAATTAATAAAATAATAATTATTAATAAAAAATTTAAAATTTTATTCATGTTTTCTTTAATTACTCGTTTTTAATTTCTTTATTTACTTTATTTCATTTATAGTGATAGAACCAACTTCATTAAAAGAAATTCTTGATCTAGCAGTACTTTCACCAACTATTTTCATTCTCAGTCCAATTTCTCTTTCTTGTATTGATAAACCAGTTGTATCATATATAAAAATAATTGGTCCTGCATTTCTATAATAACCATTTCTTTTTTCATCATAATGAGCGAAAGTAAAACCAAGATCATTACCAAGTGAATCATAGGCAGTAAATTCGATGTAATCACCTAAACTGTCAAGATTTCTTCCATTCGGTTGTATTGTTACTCTGTATATTTTATCTTCGTTTAAACGAACTTTTGTATCATTATCGAACACAACAAGATTATTAGTTTTATAGAAACTGTCTATTTGAATATTAAATTCAGCATCAGTATTACCTGAATCTTTTACATAAGTTTTTGCGAACCATCTAGCATATAGATAATCCGGATAATTGTCAGTTCTTATTTTCAATTCATTAAGTTTATCATTTAAATCTTCTAAAGTTACATTTTTTGGATTCAATTTCTTGGTACCTTTTTCTCCTTCATCTGTTTCATTATCTTTAATAATAAAATAATATACTAAAAAAGAAACAATTACAATAATTGCAATTACTATTACTATAACAGGAAAATTGTAATTTGATGTTTGATTTTTTGGATTATTCTTAGCGATTTTAGTTTTCATTTTTATTTAATATATAAATATAAATTTATTTTAATTCAGTAATTGTTATTTTTCCACTACCTTGAAAAAGTTCATGATCTGACTCTTCATATGGTGGTTCTCGAGGGAAAAAAACTCTCATTTTAAATCCAATTTCTCTGTTTTCTAAATCAATATTTTTTGTATCATATAAAACTCTCATAGCTCCTGTATTTCTAAACGATTTTGGTCTGTAATCATCCCAGTTCGCTTCGCTATTACTAAGAGTATTATTTCCACTTGTTGTAATAAAAAAATCGATAGCAGTAGCTCTATTATTAACACTACGAACTACAGGGTTAACTTCTATCATATATAGTTTATCAGGATTTAAAACAATTTTTTCATTGTCAGAAATTACAGAAAGATTATTAGTAATGAAATTTGGATCCATTTTTAAATCAAATGTAATTTCTTGAACATTATCCGGTTTATTATAAACATTTGATAACCATGTACCGTCAAAAAAATCTGGTTTACGGTCTAGATTTGCTGTTATTCTATTAACTTCTTCAGTTAATTCAGATAAATTAAGAATGGGTTTCTCTTCTTCACCATCACCACCGTCACCACCGTCACCTTCATTTCCTCCATCACCTGATTTATTATCATTATTATTCTCGCCTTTGTTATTACGAGTAACAAGATAAACTATAACTGCAAGAGCAGCGAGAATTAAAATAATTAATATTACACCTATATTTATTTTTCCAGTTGGTTTTGATTTTTTTGAATTATTACTTTTCATTTTCTCTTACTTGTAGCAGATAAATTTATTTAATTTCATTTATAGATACTGAACTTTTATCATCCATTTCAAACAAAATGGAAGTCGAATTACCTCCGGCAATGTCTAAGGTTAACCCGATTGTTCTATCTATTTCAGGAAGTCCAGTTGTATCGTATACAACAGCAAGATTTGTAGTATTCCTCATTTGTTTTGCATTTTTATCACTTCCCCAACTATTATTTCCATAAGCCAAATTTATATTAGATGCTGTATTTAAATAAAAAATCGCTTGATAGTTGAAGCTGCTCTCATTTTTCACACTTGGTTTGAATTCAATTCTGTAAACTTTGCCTTCGTTTAAAAGAACTTTTGTATTGTTATCGACTAGACTGAGATTATTTAGTCTCAAATATAAAGGGTCTGTGCTTATTGGTGTTTCAAAACTTTGTTTAGTGTCACTAATAGTTTTTCTGTATTGGGCACTTTCAAGACGTGAATAAAGATAATCTGGTTGACGAGTTACATCAAATATTGCGGTGTTAACATCAGCTACAGCTTGGCTTGCATTATTAGATGCTGTGTTTGCTAATGCTGAAACATCAGTTATTTGAGTAGAAAAACTGTCAGTTGCAGCTTTAGCATCATTAGCTATAGTTGATAAATCGTTAATTTGAGTGTTATAACCATCTACTGTTGTGGTTAAATCATTAATTTGAGTGTTATAACCTCCTACCGTGTTAGACAAATCATTAACTTGTGAATTTAAAGGAGCAAATGAAGTTAAAGCACTATTAGCATTGGTAAGAGCTTGAAGCGCATTAGTATCTGCTGTATTTGCTAGACTCGATAAATCATTAATTTGAGTGTTATAACCTCCTACCGTGTTAGACAAATCATTAACTTGTGAATTTAAAGGAGCAAATGAAGTTAAAGCACTATTAGCATTAGTAAGAGCTTGAAGCGCATTAGTATCTGCTGTATTTGCTAAAATGGATACATCAGCAATGTCAAGAGTATTAGTATCAGCTATTGATTTGACAGTATTAGTTAAAGTATTAGCACTATTAGCTATAGTTACTGCATTAGCAGCCACTGTATTTGCAGCATTGGAATCATTTAAAGCTTGTGTAGCATCAGCTTGAGCAAAACTAGCATTTAATAAACCTTGTGTAGCATCGGTTGCAGCTTGTGAAGCTAAACTACTTGCGCTATTGACATTATTTGTTAAATTAATCAATTGATTTCCGTAACTGTCAACAGTTGTTTCCAAAGTATTAGCTAAACTGTTTGCACTATTAGCAATCGAAGTTGCATTATTTGCAGCAGTATTTGCATCAAAAGCATCACTTAAAGCTTGAGTAGCATCAGCTGCTGCTTGAGATGCATTTGTAAAAGCTTGAATTCCTGTGTTTTGTGCTACGCTAGCATCAGCTAAAGCTTGAGTAGCATCATCTTGTGCGAAACCAGCATTTAATAAACCTTGCGTAGCATCTGTGGCAGCTTGTGAAGCTAAAGTACTTGCGCTATTGACACTGTTTGTTAAATTGGTAAATTGATTTCCGTAACCGTCAACAGTTGTTTGCAAAGTATTTGCTAAACTATTTGCATCAAAAGCATCAGTTGCAGCTTGGGAAGCTAAACTATTTGCATCAAAAGCATCAGTTGCAGCTT
>JAAETO010000233.1 GCA_024228275.1 Arcobacter sp. | reverse complement strand
TCTCATATAGCGTGGAAAAATATTGGTAAGTGTGGGAAAATCTTGGTAAGCGTGGGAAATATTGGGTTGGAGATATTGAGTTACCTGATATACATAGCTGACCATTCTCTTTAGTACTATAGAGTTCTCATAATCACCTCCTGTTTTCTAATAAATACTTTATAATAAGTCAAAATAATTATTATAAATACAGTGTGTTTTTTTTTATGCGCACTGTTTTGAAAGCAATTTTAACCCACTTATAGTGAACAGAATTTAATGATTAATATCTTAATTTCTTCATTGGTTAATACAATTATAGATTCTAAAAAAAAATTTCAAAGTTTTTGACAAATTATGGCTATAAAATTATTTTTTGAAAGTTAGGTAATCTTTGAAATATTAGTGAATTTTAAACATTTTACAACGGTATTGCTATGACAAAGTATCTTTGAATGTAGCTAGCTACCAAACGGCTGACAGCACATTAATTGTTTGCATATCAAAAGAACCGGAATTAAAAGGTCTAAAAATAACTTCGTTATAGCCAAGCACTAAAAATGCGCAGGAAGAGCACAACAAACAAAAACGCGCAAATAAAACTTAAAATTTGCGCATTTTTTTAGTTTTGTGCCATTCTTGTAAATTTTTTATATTTATTCATCACTAAGTTGTTTTTAGACCTTTCAATCCTGATTCTTTTAATGTGCAAACGGATAATGTAGTGTCAGCCGTGTTGCAGCTAGCTGCATTTAAAGATACTTTGTCAAAACGACCCTTGTAAATTATTCCAAATCCACTAATATCTCAAAGATTACCTAATTTTCAAAAAATAGTTTTATAAGCATAATTTGTCAAAAACTTTGAATTTTTTTTAAAAATCTATAATTGGATTAACCAATGAAGAAATTAAGATATTAATCATTAAATTCTGTTCACTCTAAGTGGGTTAAAATTGCTTTCAAAACAGTTCGCATAAAAAAAAACACACTGTATTTTCAAATTAAGGTAAATCTTACAACAAATAT
>JAAETO010000232.1 GCA_024228275.1 Arcobacter sp. | reverse complement strand
TTTTGTTCAATATCAAGCGTTAAATTGTCAATGTCTTTTATAGGTTTTATAAAACACCTTTGACCAATAGCTAACCATTTATTATCTTTTTTATATAGATAAATTTGATCTGGTTTACAAAAGTATAAATCTTCTTTAAAATATTGACCACTGTTTCTTTGTTCACCACGAACATCATACCATCTTCTAAAAATATTATGGTGCACCATTATTTCATCTCCAACTTTTAAAATAGTTTTAAATGCTAATGGCACAGAAACTACAATTGCTTCTTTGCTAACCAGTTTGTGATCTTCAATGTTAGTATTTACTACTAAAGTTTTATCACCTACTTTTTTCTCATTATTATATCTTTTGTTTTTAGGAGATATAATAAAGTCATATACACTGTTCATTAATACTCTAAATCGTATTCAACAGAGATAGCCATGTTAGAATTAAACTTCTTCCACGGCATTACCTCGTCGTTTTTTTTAATGTATATATTATAAGAATTATCAGATTCGTCTAAAGTTATATTATTAATCGTATGACCACCATAAACTGATTGTCCTACAGAATAATGCATAGCTTCGTTTTTATAG
>JAAETO010000231.1 GCA_024228275.1 Arcobacter sp. | reverse complement strand
TATCTTAGTAGTATTATCAAAAAAAGTTTCTAATCTTTTATATAATACTTTTATATCTCCACCTTTTTTAATTAAATGGTATGAAATAAAAGCTTTATCTTATGTTCCAAATAGTGTCAGTCGCCACCTTAAAAAAACATAAAATTTAAAAATTTAAACTAATCCATTTTTATAAATCAAGAGTAGTTTTCTACTCTTGAATTCCACAAGCTTTTTTATAAAATTCTTTATCATACTGTTTGTCATTTTTATATAGTGAATGTGCGATAATTATCATCTTTCTCATTACTGCTATTTGTGATACGGTGGTATGTTTACCTTTTTCTTTTAATCTATCAAACAAAAATTTAAAGTTTTCATCAAATCTAATTGCACTCATAACTCCCATAAACAAACTCCCTCTATACACTCTTGAACCAGCTTTTGAAATCTTTGTTTTTTTGTGGATGGATGTTCCTGATGTCTTTTCAATTGGATCTAGTCCTGTTAGTGATGCTATTTGTCTTTGGTTTGCATCTGGATATTTAATAAATAAGTGAAGTAACACTATTGCTCCTACTTCTCCTATTCCTGTCAATGATTTAATATTGTTATATCCTTTTTTTAGTTTCTTATCTAAGTTTATAATATCTTTAATTCTAGAAAGTATTTCTTGTTCTTTTAACTTTGAGTTTTTAATAGACTTTTTTAAATCATTAATCATATATTTATTACCATCTTTAACACTAATTGCTTCAAGTTGATTAATTAATTTAATCGTACTTTTTGAAGTAAATTTATAATAGGAAATTAACTCTTTTAATTCTTCTACTGTCTTATCTATGTAAGGTACTTTTATCTCTTTTTCTTTAGCTAAGTGAATAGCTTTAGATAATACTTGGGCATCTATTAAATCAGTTTTATTTCTTTGTCCTAATGCTTTTGCAAAGTTAGAAAATTGTTTTGGATTTATTAAAAAACATTTTATCTTTTTTTCATTACAAAACTTCGTTAAAGTAAAAGAGTAATTACCTGTTGGTTCAAATATAAAAATTAAATCATCTATTTGTTTTTTATAGATCTTTTTTAACTTTGAATATAAAGACTTTATTGACTTAACACTATTTTCTATTTCTATATCAACTTTATTAATTGGTATATGTACAGCTATTAACTTTTTACTAATATCCAATCCGATACAATTAATCATCGTGAACCTCCAATATTTATATTTGAGAGTTCGTTAGGCTAGGAGTTAACTCCTAGCTGATTAATTTTTTACACATAACCTAACCTCGTGTAATACGATCTAGTAATTATTACTGATCTTGTCGCCACTCAAGTTTAAAGTGTAATTATTTGGCTGACACTCAAGCTAGTTATTTTATTTAAGTTTCTTTAACTGCTTTGGCACCAAAATCAATATATTAACTTTCTGAACTCTAGGTTTTATTATATCAGGTAGATACGAGGTACCTTTTTTACTAACTTCTTAACTTCACTTTTTAACTTTTAGTAATTATTAGTTCGAATGTTCTAAAAAATACTTAATAAAAAAAATGATAATACTTAAAAAAATTAATCCAAGTCCATAATAAATATTTTCTGGATATATTAAAACCATTTTCCCATCTAAAGCATTAGGATTAATTATAATAAATATGCTAGAAAGAATAAGTCCAATTATAAGTTTATTTACTTTTTTCAATATTCATCCTCTTCATCCTCTTTGATTAATTTCAATTTATCATATTCTTCTTTTAGAATCTTTCCTGTCCAACCTGAAATACTAAGTGGAGTTGTATCAAAATAAGCTCCAGATAAAAAAGGTACCTCGTATCTACATGATATAATAAAAGAGCTTACTGGAAATGATTATAATTAGGTAAACTGTCCCCGGAATTCCCGACCCTTAACTTCTTAACTTTCGACCCTTAACTTTATTCTTTATTTTCTATTTCATTTATTTTGTTAAGCCAAATTTCATTATCTTGCAATTGAAAATCATATAATAAGGATGTTCTAACTTTATTAATATTAAATGACCCATATCTCTTATATTCTTTTATCATAGCAATAGACTTATCTTTTTGATTATTAAATTTATATATAATTGCAAGATTATAATATATATAGATTTTCAAATATTTTTGCTCATTTTCATTATATATTGTATCATTGTCTATAACATCTAAAGCTTTATTAAAATCAATTATTGCATTATTATTATCATTTAATGATAATTTTATAGTAGCCCTCAATATATAACAAAATGATTTATTTCTAAAACTT
>JAAETO010000230.1 GCA_024228275.1 Arcobacter sp. | reverse complement strand
GAACTTGACAAATATATGATTTAATCATATAATATATTTTATAAAAATGATTTAATCACTATTTATAGAAATTTAAAAATTTGGAGTAACCATCATGCAAAAAACAATCAAAAAACTTAGAAAAAAGTTAAAAACCTCACAAAAACTCTGTTCTAAACTTGAAAACGAAATCATTGAATACCACAATGACATTATCATATTTGATAAAACAAACTTCAATCTCGAACAAGAAAACACACACTTACTTAAAAAAATATCTGACTATGAAGAGGTCTATTTAAAAAATACAAAAACAGCTTTTGAAAAACAACTCCAACATATTATGAGTGAAACAAGAGATATAAAAAAAGAGGATAACTCTTTTTATTCTAACGCTATAAAATATATGTATGGATATATAAAAGCATTGGAGCAATACTCAAATGGTGATGTAAAAGCAATAATGAAAAAGATACAAAATTATAAAACACAAATCAAAGAATCTAAAAAATCACTACATGAAATAAAATATGGTAAGAAATCTATATTTAAAAAGATTGATAAGGTATCAAAGGATATGAAAGGATTTAAAAAAAGGATTGAGAAGAGTATTTAAACTATATAAATGTCAAAATCTTATGACAAAATTAATATTTCTTTAGTAAGTTGTATTCCTTTGATTCCCTTTCTTTTTTGGTCTGCAAGCAGAATTTAGTCACTGTTCTGGCATTTTCAAAGCGTTGACCTTTAAGAGCATAGGAATTCTTTATACATTTGACTGTATAGCCAATTAAGTATCATCGTATCCCAGGAACTCTAAAAGATATGACATCAAAAAGATTCTATTATGAATAATTAGATATAATTCAATAAATTATGATGTAAGGCAATACATTTATGAATGAAGAAAATATAGTTAAAAAAGTTTGTAGTGAATTTAATATAACACAAGCTGAACTAGGAAGACAGTTAGATGTTCCAAGTTCAACTGTCAGTACATGGGCAAGTAGTAAAATACCAAAGATGGCACAAGTTGCATTAGAATTAATGTTGGAAAACAGAAGAAAAGATAAAATTTTAAACTCTATCAAAGAAGCAAAAAAAGCGATAAATAGTATATAAAGAGTTTAATTATTCTATTTTTAGAGTAAAATTATATAATTTACTCTATTTTTCGTATAAAATACTTGAAATTATTCTAAAATTAGTGTATACTTTAAAACAAAACATATACTGATACTGCCTTACATCTAGTATATGTTTGATTTTGATTTACACCCCAGTTG
>JAAETO010000229.1 GCA_024228275.1 Arcobacter sp. | reverse complement strand
GAGTATTGAGTAAGTATTTTGAAAAAGATAGAGAGAATGTTCAATTTGGAGAAAATACTTTTCTTCCAATTTATAATGTAATTTCAAAATTTGGAGTTATTGAGCATCCAGCAGTTTATCCAAGAGGTTACTTTATTCCTATGTGGACAAACGCAGGAACATATTTAAGAGATTTACATGCTGATTTTGGTTATATTGGATTATTTTTAGGTCCTTATTTATTAGGATTGCTGGCATCTTATTTTTGGATTAAGTTTAAATCTACTGGTAGTCTTTTTTATTTTGTAATGTTAACATATCTTTATATTATAATTTCCTTTTCGGTTTTCTATATGATAACACGAGCGGCTTCATGGTTTGTAGGTTTTATTTCTCTGTTAATTATTACACCTTTATTGGAAAAATATTTATCTAATAAAAATAAAACTATATGAAAACAATTTGTAAGATTTGTGAAAATTCAGCAGAAGCAAATATTTATAATGTTAAAGAAATGATGTTTGGGTTACGAGATGAATTTGGATATTTTGAATGTAATGAATGCGGTTGTTTGCAGTTGAATGAAGTACCATCAGACTTGACTAAATATTATTCAAAAGATTATTATTCATTTAAATTAAATAATGATAATTTTGTAAAAAAATATCTTAAAAAGCAAAGAGGACTTGCTGCTTTAAATATAAAATCATCTCTGATTGGAAAACTTAGTTCAAAGTTATTTAATGAGCCTGATTATTCTTATTGGTTAAATTTTGTTAATGTGAAACCTAATTCTAAGATATTGGATGTAGGATGCGGTAGCGGAAACTTACTGTTTGAATTGTTGAACGTTGGTTTTAACAATCTTTATGGTATTGATCCTTTTATCAAAAAAAGTATTGTGGAACATACTGGACTTAAAATTATTAAAGGTAATATTGGTGAATTAACTGAAAAATTTGATGTGATTTTGTTCAATCATTCTTTTGAACATCTTGCCGAACAGTTTGAAACTTTAGCTGAAGTAAAGAAATTATTAAATCCGAATGGGAAAGTAATTATTAGGATTCCCATTGCAGCTTTTGCGTGGAATAAATATAAAGTTAATTGGGCAGGGCTAGATGCTCCAAGACATATATTTTTGCACACGGTAAAAAGTTTTGATTTATTAGCAAATAAAAGTGGGTTTAAAGTCATCAACTATAAGTTTGATTCAACAGATTTTCAATTTTGGGCAAGTGAACAATACAAAAATAATATTCCACATTTATCAGAAAAATCTTATAGAATAGACCCAACAAATTCTAAATTTAGTGAGATAGAAATAAAACAATTTAAGGAAAAAGCTGATGAACTTAATAAAAATGATGAAGGTGACCAAGCTGGATTCATTTTAGTTCATTCAAATAGTTAGTTCCATTTCAACTTTTTATATGTATAAAACCTCAATAAATAAGCTGCCCCAAACTATTTTTTTATTTGTGTATTGTAAAAAAATCATTGCTAAAGAACTATACTATTTAGATATTGTAACAATTCAATATCTGATAAGTATTCCAATTTTTTTGAACATGAAACAATATAATATATCATGGTTATTAGATGAGTGATTTTAGCTCAAAATCTATTCTAAAAAATATATTTTCCCTTTCACTGGGTAGAGTTATTGCAATTATGCTAAACTTAGTTTCTATTATGTTTGTTGCTAGATTTTTGGGTGTTGAAAAATTTGGCTCGTTCAGCTATCTAATTGCTTTAACAGGAGTAATTGCCAAAACTATAGAATTTGGGTTTGCTCCAATTGTATTTCGAGAACTTTCAAAAGATAGTAATGATTATGCTATCCTAAATTCAGCATTATCTATTGTTTTTGTTTCATTTGGTACTCTTTTATTAATTTGCAATTTAGTTTTGATAATATTAGATACTCCATATATTCAAATATTTTTAATCAATGTTCTTTTAAGTAATATTTTCTTTTCTTCAAAAATTGCTAATATTAGAGAATTGCTTTCTTTACCATTCAAATCAAGATTATCAATGTCGCTACCAATTTCATTGGTTGTTTTAGATAATATTCTATTTCTTTTACTTTTGATTCCCATAAACTATTTAAATTTGGAAGTAGACTTTATTGTCATTGCTTATGTTGTTGCAAATATTCCAGGTTTTGTTTTTTTGATAGTTTTACTTTATAGAAAATATAAATTTAAGTTTCAGTTTAATTTTTCTAAGACATTATTCCTTGTAAAATCATCGTTACCACTATATGGTTTCATTATTATTATGGCACTTTATCAACAAATAGATATTTTTTTTCTAAAATATTGGTTTGGAGAATATGAAGTAGGTCTTTTATCAGTAGCAAATCGTTTTGCTTTACCTTTACTAATAATTCCTTCAGCTATTATCGATACATTTTTGCCAATTATAGTAAAAAACCGGGGGATAAATGATTCTGCGAATAAAGACATAATAATGTTAATATTTAAAACTTTGTATCTTTTATCTTTTGTTATTGCAACAATATTCTTTTTCAAATCATCAAGTATAGTTTCTCTAGTTTGGGGAAATGAATATATTGACGCTGATATTGCTGCAACACTTCTGTTGTTTGCTCAAATATTTGCTTTTTACAATTTTATATTTCTAAATATTTTTATTGCCTATAGTTATGAAAAATGGAATTTCATTTATGCATTAGTTTTACTTACATTAAACATATTTGCAATTTTTACTTTTATTCCTGAGTATTCTTACGTTGGTGCAGCTATTGCAAGATTTATTGCGGTTTTTTGTGGAACATTGTTTTACATTTTTGTATTTCAAAAGCTAAATAAAAATATGTTTATTCTTTCGTTTCGCATGATTATTTGGTCCATGGTTTTATTTGGACTGATTTATATTTTATCTTATTTTCCTTTATTTATTTATCTATTTCTTTCTTTAGTTTTAGTGGTTATAGTTACTTTAGTTAGTAGGTATTTTAATTCTGTTGAATTTGGATATTTGCTAAAAATATTTCCAAATAATAAGTTATTATTATATTTTGTTCGTGAATAAGATTTTCTTTTTAGGAGATTATAGTGGTAGAAGAAAAAAAATGCATAATATGCGAGAGCCTTGATACAGAGCTTAAGTATAAAGATTATCCAGGATATATAGAGAATACTTTTTATGATATCTTGAAATGTAGAGTATGTGGTTCTCATTATATTAATACTGAAAAAATTGATTCAAAAATATATAGTCGGATTTACTCAAGTGAAGATCTTGATGGATATGATAGATATTATAAATATGCAAAAAACTTAAAGGGTTTTGAAGACCCTTTAAAATATCTTGCGATGAATGAATCAATCTATTATTTCATTTACAAATATGTAGAAAACATAAATAGAACAGTTAATATTTTAGAAGTTGGTTGTGGGTATGGTTATTTAACCTACTCTCTTAATAAAATTGGTTTGAATGCAACGGGGCTTGATGTAGCAAAACCAGCAATTGACTTTGCTAAAGAGCACTTTGGTGATTATTATAATTGTAGTAGTATTGAATTATTTGCAAAAGAGACTGGAAATAAATATGACTTAATTATCTCCACAGAAGTAATAGAACATACCCCTAATCCCAAAATATTTATTAATCAGTTATTGTCTTTACTTAATGACAATGGGAAAGTATTGCTTACTACACCTAATAAAGACTATTTTAGTGATGATGCACTTTGGGTATCAACAAAACCTCCAGTTCATACAATGTGGTTAACAAAAAAAAGTATTGTGAAGTTGGCAACAGGGATGGGCCTTTCTTTCAAACTCCACAGTTATCGTAAGGATTATTATCCAAAATTTGAGAATCAATTAATTCGTTATTTTAGGTTTAGAAAAGAACCAAATTTAGAACACATTGTAGATGGAAATGGCCAAATACTTAATAAAGTTTTAGCAAATGATGGAAAACTTTATGTGTTTATAAAAAAACTATTTTTTGAGAATTCAACAATTAGAAATATTTGTAATTTTATCTATAATAAATTCTTATCTGATGATATAACTCTATCATTTGAACTTTGGAAAAAATCATCAAAAATGTTATGATTCCGGAAGTCTCAATAATAATAGTAAACTTTGGCAATATTGATTTTGTGCAAAATTGTTTGGATTCTTTAATTACTAATACAAAGAAAGTTAGTTATGAAATAATTTGTGTCAATAATTTGGTGAAAGAAAGTGATACAAACATTCTTAGAGAAGAATATAATGCTAAATGTAATATCCAATTCATTAACAATGAAACTAATTTAGGTTTTGCTGCAGCCAATAACCAAGCATTAAAAATTGCTAATGGAAAATATTTATTGTTATTAAATAATGATACAATTTTTATTGAAAATAGTATAAAAAAAATATTTGATTATGTCGAGACTCAAAATCAAAAGTTAATAGTTGGATGTAAACTTCTAAATGAAGATAAAAGCCATCAGATATCAATAGGTAAATTTGATAGTTTAACATATCTCTTTTCAACAAATTTTTTCCTTTATAAATTATTTCCTCATTCTAAAAGACTAAATAAATATTATCTTAATTATCTGAAATTTAGTGAGCCAACTATTGTTGATTTTGTAAAAGGTGCATTTTTATTTATATCAAAAGATAATATGGAAAAGCTAAAAGGATTTGATGAATCATTTTATTTTTATGGTGAAGAAACGGATCTTTGTTTTCGATTTGCAAAGATTGGTGGTGAAGTGGTTTATTTCCCTAATACATCAATAATACATCTCGGTGGAGCAACAACAGATAAAATGCCTTGGTTTAAATTTAGAAATCAAACAATTTCAAAATTAAAAACTTACAAGCGTCAGTTTAATGGATTAAGTTATTTTGTGGCTTTACTATTACATTATTGTGGTTTGTTAATTAGAGTCCCAATATATTTTATTGGAGGTGTGTTTACTCTTAATAAATATTTAATTCTAAAGTCATATTATTATTCAAAACAATTATTTGTTTTATCTTTACATAATAATCGGTAGCATTATGTTCTTTTCAAAAAAAAAAAATCTCTTTTCATTTCTATTAGTTATTCAATTTATTCTAACTTCTGTAGTTCTATCTCAGAATTACAATCTTAATATTACAGGGCCCAAAAGAGATTATTATTATGTCGGAGAAAATATTACACTCTATTGGAATTCTAATTTTATTGGTATCGGAAATATCTTATTCTCTTTGAATGAAGGTGTAAGATGGGATACTATTGCAACTTCAGTTCGCCTAGAATATGGTAACTGCCAATGGAAAATTCCCAAGACAAACTTTAATAATTGTATTATAAAATTTGCTTCAATAGATGGTAGCTTAAAAACAACCAAAGATTTCTCAATTATAGATGACAATTATAAAATTAATTTTAATTTATATACAGAAGTTGTTAAGCCAGACTCAAACTATAAATTACTTGATATTGAAGTAATTACATATAATAGTCAAAATTTGTTTCTCTTTAATTATATGGTGAATAACAGTATAGTTGTAAAATGTGTTGATGAAACAGCAGAAACTATTTTTGAAAAAAATATAGAAATTTTACAAAACGAAACATACTTAAAATCTACAGCATTCAATTGGGATGAAAAATTTTATTTAGTAAATTCATATAAGAAGGTTGTACAACATACCGAGGATAGTATTTTATTTTTTTCAAAAATAAAAATATTTAATATCACTTCTTCAGAAGAAATTTTTAATAATGATTATTATTTAGGGGATGAAGTTTCTAAGAATAATTTATATGAGTATTATACAAAAAAAATACAATTAAATACAAACTTTATTAAGACAGAAAGTGTAGGGAATATTTTTAAAATATTTACTGGATTAAACATAGACACTTCTATCAATTACTCTTATTTCGGACGTGGTACTAGGGAAGATAAAATAGTTCAGTATCGTTTCGTTAATAATTTTGATTCATTAAAAGTAAATACTGTGGGCGGTGGGAAATCTCTTTTTTCTAATTTAGGGAATAACAAAAAATACTCTATTGCTGAAAAAGAAGATTATAAGTATGGACCAGCTAGTGGAAAATATAAGTCATATAATATAATCTCGTCTGACGAAACAACAATAGACACTCTGCATAGTATAAATGGAGATTTTTATAGAGATGCACATAACTATGATTATCGTGATTTTCCTTATAGTTTTAACTTTAAATCGGATTATCTGTATTTGAATAATAAGCTAAATCCCGTTTTGTTTTTTGAAAAAAGAAATGGAAACAATTCTGACGTTTATACATATCAAAATATTTTATGCTACTCGCCTTATTTTGAAATTATAAAATGGGAAGTGACTGATAACGTTCATCATTATGAATTTAATCGAAAAGACTATAAATATTTAATGTCAATTCCTTTTATGAATAATGACCTCAATGGAGTTCTATATTTAAGAGCAACTGAAAATGTGAATGACCATCATTGGGTATTCCGAAATTATGAAGATGGTGAAATTAAGTTTATTATACCAGCTACTTTCGTAAAACCAACTACATTAAGAATGAATGATAAAAATGATGCATTCTTTTTTGTTGATACAGACTCATCTTATCAGATATATTCATTAGAAAACATAGTTGAAATTTTAGTACAAGATACAACTCAAAATAATATCAAAACAAATAACTATTCGCTTTATCAAAATTATCCAAATCCTTTTAATCCGGAAACAACAATTAATTATCAATTAAAGATACCAGGATTAGTTTCTAGATCGG
>JAAETO010000228.1 GCA_024228275.1 Arcobacter sp. | reverse complement strand
ATTTACACTTTATGGAAAAATAACACTGAATATATACCTAATTATAAACCTTGTTTTCATAGATAAAACATACCTTTAGTTTTTGTTCTTTGACAATTTTCTATTTTTTTAGGCTTGCTTTTTAACACAGTACCTGGTTATGTTTCATCTCCTCGTACTTCTCTTAATTGCCAATATTATTAACCAAATACAAATTGAGAAGATTATATAGAACACCAAACTTATAAACTCCATTCCTTCTCTTAAAAATTTACTAATTGGTAATATCGAACTCGATATATTATTTAGAAGTTGGGCTAAAACATTTATTGGAGCATTTATATAGTTTGAAATTGAATAAAGTAGGTTATTTTCATATCCTAAAACTATTAGCCAATATAAAATTGCAGATAATAATAATATTAAAAGAGGTCTAACGTAACTTTGGCCGAAGTTAGAAGTAAATTCATAAAGATATAATAAATATTTTTTTGCTTTTTGATTTGAGTTTTTTAACTCTTCCTTAAACTTTTGCATTTCAAGTGCGTAAAAATTATTTGCTTCTATGAAATTCCCTACCTTATCAAATGAATCCTTAATTCTACGAAATGTTTCTCTATTAGTATTAGTAGACGAGACATAAACATTATAAAAATTGGGAATTCCTTTGATATTAATACTGGTTAAATCTAGTCCGTTATTAAAACGAGCATTTCTAAAATTAATAAAACTCATAAATATTGAATATATGAATTCAGATTTTGTAATAATTTTAGATGTAGTAGTACCAAAGAGGCAATCTTCAAAGCCAACATAATCATAAAAGATGCTTTTATAAATCTTGAAATCTACAAAGGAGGTTTTATAAAAATCGGCTATGGTTTCAAAATTTGTATCGTCGATTTTAAATTCTTTTACAAGATTCTCCTTAAACTCAAATTTTTGTTTGAATTTGCACTTCTCACAATGAAATGATTCGATTTCTAAATTGTTTGCAATAAAATATTCTTCAAACCAACAATCATAAATTCTAATTTTTTTCAAAATCAAGTTTTGTTCATTACTATTTAAAAACAACCAAGATTTTATGGTAATGTGTTCTAAGATTAACTTCTTATTAAATATGCAATTTGAGAAAATTGTACCCTCAATTTCAGGTTTATCATAATCTCCAGAAACTGTAGAAACTGTATCTTCGAAAGTGCAGATTTGATAGAGAACATTTGTGCTTGTTTCTAATATTTTGTGATTATATAAAAACCAATTATGATGAAAGATGCATTCATCAAAAAATAATTTTGTCCCCTTTATGTCGAGATTATCTGTGTAAAATTCACAGAAATTAAACGATGCAGCTCCCAATTTTTCTAATACTTTTTTATAATCATAATTATCCCTACTATCATGCCCAGGAAATTTTATTTTAGTAAAATCTATGGTCCATGATCTGATAAATTCTTTGATATCACGTCTTTCATAGCTATTCATAGATAATTTATTTATTGTGCCGTCTAAGTGCATTTTTATCTGAGCACTTGTAGGTGGATTGTCATGAGGGAATTCAAGAATCTTATCAGTTATATAGTCTATTAATTCAGAATAAAATGTTCCAAGAAAACCAATCTTTATTCGGTCTGATTGATAATCTTCTTTATCGCAATGCAAAATACATTGACTTTCATTTTCAAATACTTTTTTTCCGCATTCACAATTATTCATATTATATCTTTTTAGTGAAACATAACGGCGTGTTATGTTAAAACACAACCATTAATTAAGTTTTTTTTCTTCTACCAATATTTTGGTAGTTTGTTTTTTTTAGAAGAAGTTGAACACCCTGTTATTCGTCATCAAAGTGACAGTTATCTATACGCTTAATAATATCGGCTACACACTTTCGCACACTTTTTCTTTTTTCTGTATTTATAATTTTTACACGTCTGTATGTTTGT
>JAAETO010000227.1 GCA_024228275.1 Arcobacter sp. | reverse complement strand
GTATTTAGGACAATCCGTTCCAAAAGAAGTTGAATTAGAAGATATTTATGCAAAGGTATTTAATACTTTTAGTATGGACGAATTTATGCAATTTATGGATATAGTTCAATTTGGAGGTCACACTACATTAAATGATGCTTATAGAGCCTTTTTAGATGAATTAAGAATAAAAGAAAATGTAAATGTAGATGAAAATGAACAAAGTGATTTAGTATTAGCATCTAATACTTTATTTGAAGAAATTGAAATAGATAGAAGCATTCCACCAACTCAAGCTGCTTCTCTATTGCCTTCTCGTGTTGCTTCTCCTCCTCCTGAATTAGCACCTTCTACACAAGCAGAAATTGCTGAACTGGAAAAAAGAGAAACATCTGCTTCTGGTGTATTAAGTGAGGGTTTAGTATCTCGTCGTGGCAGACCTTTTGAAGTTGAATTACCTCAAGAAATAATGGAAGAACTTAATCCTGCTCGTAATATATTTTCAAGTATGTCTATGCCTTCATATGAACCCAGTGCTTAATTATTTATAATTTATTTTATTATATTTTTATATAATAAAATGATTAAAAAAAAATATTTATTTGATATTGAGAGAGATGTAATAAAATATGGTGATGAAGGATTACAATATAAACCCGTATTACCAACTAAAATAAATCATAAAATAAATAATAAAATACATCATAAAAAAGATAAAATACAAGAAACAAAAATAACCACTATTGATAAACCAAGAAAATCTAAACATCATATACATAATCACGCTGACGATGTATTAAATAAATTAACTAATAATGAAGAACAAAAGCAAAAAGCAAAAGATGGTTTAAATGCTGTTTATACAAATACAATAATAAAACCTACACACGATGATATTACATTACAACAACGCCAATATGCTTTAATGAATGAAGCGAGTATGATGAATGCTCATGGCTCTACAAAAGAAGAAATAAATAATTATTTAAAAGAAAATGGTATTAGAAATTATAATATTGATTTTGCTAATTCATCAAATGATGCTTTAACTTTTGTAAATAAAAATAATGGAAAAGCAACAATAGCATTTCGTGGTTCATCACTTGGTAAAAGAGCGAGAGATGATTGGGTTTCTAATTCTGAAATATTGGCTAATCCAAAATTAAATACTGAAGCACATTTTAATATTGATAATTTTTTTAATAATGTAAATGACATTTATGATATAGAACATATTACTGGTTATAGTAGAGGTGGTCATTTTGCTACTTATATAAGTAATAAATATGATATTCCTTCTACTTCTTTTAATCCCTTTATCTCTCCATCTATTATAAAAAATTTTAAAAAAAATAATAAATCTAATCATACAATTATTAATACCACAGAAGATATTGTAAGTCCATTAGCATCTGTTTTAAAATTAAATAATAATAATGTAAATATTAGAACTATTTATCCAATAAATGAGAGAAGCACATTAATTGACCCTATTGCTGGACATGATAATTATAATTTTACTAATCCTAATAATTTATCAAGAACTACAGGTAGAAGACATAACTTACATAATCAAATAGTTAGTAATGGTAAAAAAATTGGTGAATTACAAATAGTTAATAAAGCAAAAATAATATTTGAAAATGGTGGAACTTTTACTGAATTTGTCAAATCAATAAATCCTAATGATATTAATGTAACAACATCATTAATTGATGGAAGCAAGAAAATTGAATTTTCTAATAGAATTAAAGGTGCGGGTATTGAGGCTCAAATATGGAATAATGTAGGTGGTCAAATGAGTAGATTAGAAAATATACAATTAAGTCAAAATCCACAAATTGGAGAAGTTGAATTTGAAACAACAAGATTAGAAAGATTAAACCATTTACAAGGTTCTTATTATGAAAAACAAAAAACAATGGAAATATTAGAAAATCAATTAAAAGATAATATTAATAATTTAAATACAAATATAACCGAATCAAATGATATTACATTACGAAGGAATTTTGGTTTAACGCCTAAAAGTATTGGCTCTATGCTTATTGGTAATGCTGTTGGTTCTCAAATACAACAAAAACAAACAAGTGAATTTATTAGTGGTGCTGTAACATCTGCTTTAACAGGTGGTAATATATTAAAAAGTGGTATTTCAACATTAGGTTCTGCTGAATTAGGCTCTGCTGTTTCATCATTAATTGAAGATAAAGCAACTGCTAATATTGTAGATAATGCTATTACAATGGGTTCTGCTCCGTTTGTTGAATCAGTTGGGGAGTTTGCTCTTGGAAGAATTGCTACTGGTGTTGGTTTAGCAGCAGCTGCTCCCTTTGTTGCTCCCGAATTAGCAGTTGTTGCTGGTTTAACTGCTGTTGGTGCTGGTATTGGTGCTGTTGTAAATATGATAAATAAATAAATATTTAATTATTTTATATATTTATAATATAATTAGATGAGAACAAAAAATTTAAAAATAGAATTACCATCATCTTTAAAATATAAATATGATACTCCTGAAATGATGCCTAATTTATGCACTCAATTATTATGCTGTGGTGCTAAAGGTATGGGGAAGACTATTGCTATTGTTAATTTAGTTAAAAAATTAAATTTTGATAGAGTTTTTTTAATTAGTCCTACTGCAAAAAGTAACCATTCAATTTTAAGTATGATAAATATTGATGAAGATGATATGTATGAAGATACCGATGATTTAACTATTATTGATGATATTATTTCAAAAGTTGAAGAAGAAGGAAAAGAATATGATGAATAACATGAAAAAATGAAAGAATATAATGAATTTAATAGAAAAATTAAAAATAATCAATTTAAT